>JAYRTK010000017.1:0-21217 GCA_041919595.1 Lysobacteraceae bacterium | reverse complement strand
CCCTGGCCACCGCCGGCAAGGCTTCGTTGTTCGTGGCGTCCGCGGTCGCGGGCGGCTACGGCGTGCTCGCGCTGTCGATCGGCTACAACGTGCACCTGTGGCTGTCGCTGTTCATCGTGCTGGCGATGCTGGTCAGCGTGATGGTCTCGCTGGTGCTGGTGCCGGGCATGGTGATGAGCTTCCGCCCGGCCTTCATCCTCGAACCGGAACGCCGTCGTCCGGTCTGGGCGCTGGCGCTGGTGCTGATCGCCGGTTCGGTGGCGACGCTGTTCGCGACCGGTCGCGTCCAGGCGGCCGCGCCGACCCCGGCCGAGATCATCCAGCGCAGCGTCGATGCGATCAAGGTCGACAACTCGATCACCGACGCGACCTTCACCCTGACCAACAAGGACGGCGCCAGCCGCGTGCGCCGGACCATGGGCTATACGAAGCTGCAGGCGAACGGCAGCGACAACATGCGTCTGGTGCGGTTCGTGTCCCCGGCCGACATCAAGGGCACCGAAACCCTGCTGATCGAGAATCAGGCGAAGGAAGACGACATGTGGGTCTTCCTGCCGGCGCTGGGCAAGGTGCGCCGGTTGTCGGCCACGAACAAGCGCGACAGCTTCATCGGCACCGACCTGAGCTATGGCGATGTCATCGGGCATCGCACCGCGGAGTGGACCCATCGTCTCGTCGGCGAAGAAACCGTCGACGGCGCCGCCTGCTACGTGATCGAATCGCTGCCGCGCGACGCCACCGTGCAGCGCAATTCCGGCTACGCCAAGCGGCAGAGCTGGGTGCGCAAGGACAACTTCGTCGCGGTGCGCGTCGACTTCTGGGATACCGGCTCGCGTCCGCTCAAGCGCCTGCGCGCCTCGGAGCTGCGCGCGGTCGCCGGCGGCAAGCGCTGGCAGGCGATGCAGACCGTGGTCGAGAACCTGCAGAGCGGGCATCGCACGACGATCAAGTTCAATCGCTTCGATGCCGACCAGAAGGTCGAGGCCACGCTGTTCCAGTCGCAGAGGCTCGGCAAGTGATCCGAGGCTTCGCCCCGACCGCGCTGTCGCTCGCATTGCTCGCCACGCCTGCCTTGTCGCACGCGGTCGAGCTGGAGGGCGCGGGTTCGTTGCGCGCCGATCTGTGGAGCGGCGACCGCGATCTCGGCGATGAACAGGCGGTCGCGACCGCCAGCCTGTGGCTGCGCGGTTCGCTGGATCTGGGCGGCGGCGGCGATCTCGTCGCCAATGCCTGGGCGCGGGCTTCGACCGACCAGCAAGGCGTCGGTGATCGCGATCCGTCGAACGCGCAGGTCCGCGAGTTGTACTGGCGCCGCGCTTTCGGTCCGGTGTCGCTGAAGGTCGGTCGCATGATGCCGGCCTGGGGGCGTGCCGATGGCCTCAATCCCACCGACAACCTCTCGCCGCGCGATTTCACCCTGCTCGTGCCCGAGGACGCCGACCAGCGTTTCGGCAACGATGGCGTCGAGGCCGAGGTCGCGGTCGGGCAGGGCACGGTGACGCTGCACTGGTTCGACGATGCCGCCAGCCATCGCCCGCCGCTGGAAGCGGTGCCCGGCGTGCGCTACGTGCATCATCGGCCTTCGCGGCGTTCGCAGTGGGCGGTGAAGTGGGAGACTTCCGGCGATGGTTACGACGGTTCGCTGTCGTACTTCGACGGACACGGCCTGATGCCGGATCTGTCGCCCGCGGGCTTCGGCCCGCAGGGCTTCGAGGTCGCGCTCGACAATCACCGCGCCCGCATCTTCGGCGCCGATCTGAGCATGACCCGCAACGAGATCGTCTGGCGCGCGGAACTGGCCTGGGCGCGGTTCGAGAACGACGGCCCGGACGATCTGTTCCGCAAGAAGGATCAGGTCTGGCTGATCGCCGGGGGCGAACGCCAGCTGCTGGACGGCACCACCGTCGGTCTGCAGCTGACTGCCCGGCATGTGTTCGATCATCGCGATCTGTCCGATCTCGGCGATGATCCGGTTTCCCAACTGGCGCGGCGCCAGGCCAGTTTCGTCAATCAGACCGACCGCAACCAGTACGGCCTGACCTGGCGCATCGCCAAGTCGCTGCGCAACGACACCGTGCGTCTGGAAACCAGCGGTGCCACGTTGTTTCCCCACGACGGGACGCTGCTGCGCGCCAAGATGGAGATCGTGATCGATGATCGGCTGACGTTCCAGGCCGGTTTCGACGACTATCTGGGGCGCCGTCTCGGCTTCTTCGGCCAATTGCACGACAACCGTCTGATCTACACCCAGTTGCGTCTGGGCTTCTGAGCCGGGATCCATGCGCACCACGGCGCCCGCGCGGGCGCCGTGGTGTTCCGCGCGTTGGTCAGAACCAGAACCGCAGACCTGCCACGACTTTCGTGTGCTCGATCGCTTCGCCCTCGTCGCGACGCAGGTCGGCGGTATCGCCGAAGTTGCGCTCGTGCACGAGGCCGACGTACGGCGCGAAGCGCCGCGTGATCTCGTAGCGCAGGCGCAGGCCCGCTTCGACCTTCGACAGCCCGGCGCCGAGGCCTCGACGGCGGTCGTCGCGGGCATGCCATTCGGCTTCCACCAGCGGTTGCAGGATCAGGCGGCTGGTCAGCAGCAGTTCGTATTCGGCTTCGGCCTGTGCCGACAACCGGCCGTCGTCGCCCAGAGATGCCGTCGCCTCGACCTCGAACTTGTACGGCGCCACGCCGATCACACCGAGCGCCGCGGAGGTGCGCGACGGCCCGGGCCGGGTCTCGTGACGCACACCGGCGACCACGTCCCACCAGCGGGCCAGCGGGCGGCCGTACAGGATCTCCACGTCGGCCGCATGCGTCCGTCCGGCTTCGCGTTCGCCTTCGCTGCGCAGCCACAATTTGTGGGTGTCGGTGCCGATCCAGCCCTGCGCTTCCCAGGCCTGTCCACCGCCATCGCCGCGCCAGCCTTCGAGTCGGTCGAACAGCAGGTACGACATCACCCGGGCACCGTGCGCATGTCCGTGCGCCGGTGGTGTCGCCGCTGCGCGATCGGCGTCGGTGACCGGCGGAATGGGTGTGCGCGGTGTCTGCGCGGCCGTGTCCCGCGGTGGTTGCCGGGCATGATCCATGTCGGCGTGGTCCATTCCCGCGTGGTCCATCTTCGAATGGTCCATCGCGGAATGATCCATCGTCGCGTGATCGTGCCCGGTCGCCGGTGGCGGCGACGCCGGCGGTGCCGGGGGCGCTTCGTCGTGCGCGGCATGATGGTGCTGCTGTGCCAGCGTGGCGGGTGTCGCGAACGACATGGCGATCGCCATCGCGAGGGCGATCGTCATCGGTGCGGGGCGCATCGTCATGTCCGATCCTCCTCGACCCGCACCTCGCGCATCATGCCCGCTTCCATGTGATAGAGCAGATGGCAGTGGTAGGCCCAGCGACCGAGCGCATCGGCGCGCACGCGATAGCTGCGCTTCGTGCCCGGCGGCATGTCGATGGTGTGCTTGCGGACCAGGAACGCGCCCTGTTCGTCCTCCAGATCGCTCCACAGCCCGTGCAGATGGATCGGATGGGTCATCATCGTGTCGTTGACCAGCACGATGCGCAGACGCTCGCCGTAGTTCAGGCGCAGCGGCTCGGCCGAAGCGAACGGTTCGCCGTCGAACGACCAGGCGAAACGTTCCATGTGGCCGGTGAGATGCAGCTCGATCGTGCGCCCCGGATCGCGACCGTCGGGATCGTCGAACAGACTGCGCAGCATCGCGTAGCGCAGGGTCCTGCGGCCGTTGTCGCGCAGACCGATGCCGGGATCGTCGAGTTTCGGCGCCGGCATCATCGTCTGCATGTCGATCAGCGGATTGCCACGTTCGCTCGCCGGATGCGTCTGCATCCCGCTGCCGTGCGCACCGCCGTGGGCATCGCCATGTCCGCCACCGGGTTGCATGTTGCCGCCGCAGCCGCCTTCCATGCCTTTCATCGCCGCGCCGCAACCGCCTTCCATCGCCTTGCCGTGCCCGCTACCGTGTCCGCCGTGCCCCATGTCGTCCATGGTCAAGATCGGTCGCGGGTCCACCGCCGGAATCGGCGCGCGCAGGCCGTCGCGTACCGCCAGCGTGCCGCAGACGTAGCCGGTGCGACCGATGTCCTGCGCGAACACCGTGAACGCATCCTGCCCCGCGGGCTCGACGATCACGTCGTAGGTCTCGGCCGGGGCGATCCGGAATTCGTCCACCGTCACCGGATGTACGTTCTGGCCGTCCGCGGCGACCACGGTCAGCGTCAACCCGGGAATGCGCACGTCGAAATGGGTCATCGCCGAACCGTTGATGAAACGCAGCCGCACCTTCTCGCCATGCGCGAACAGGCCCGTCCAGTTGCCCAGCGTGGTCGTGCCGTTCATCAGATAGGTGTAGGTGTGCGCGTTGACATCCGACAGATCGGTCGGCGTCATCCGCATCTCGC
This sequence comes from Lysobacteraceae bacterium, assembly GCA_041919595.1. Classification (GTDB taxonomy): domain Bacteria; phylum Pseudomonadota; class Gammaproteobacteria; order Xanthomonadales; family Xanthomonadaceae; genus Lysobacter_I. The sequence goes on along the minus strand of JAYRTK010000017.1, from coordinate 16,810 downwards.
CCCAGGCCCTGCGATCGCGCAACGTCGCGGCGAGGCCGTCGCGGCGCGCATCGCGGGCGAAATCGCCGACGGTGCGCCTGTACAGATTGTCGTGGCCCGGCATCTTTTTCAGCCGCGCGTACAGCGCCTCCGGCGACAGATCGGTCCAGTCGCTCAGCAGCACCACATGATCGCGTTGACACGGGAACGGCTCCGGCTCCGCAGGATCGACGATCAGCGCGCCGTACAGTCCGGCCTGTTCCTGGAAGCCGGAATGGCTGTGATACCAGTAGGTGCCGGACTGCTTCAGCACGAAGCGATAGCGCCAAGTCTCGCCCGGTCCGATGCCGTCGAAACTCATGCCCGGCACGCCGTCCATGTTCGCCGGCAGCAGGATGCCGTGCCAGTGAATCGAAGTGATGCGGCCATGGATCGAATCCGGCGGCAGCGCGTTGCGTACGCGCAGCTCGACCGTGGTGCCTTCGCGCAGGCGCAGCGTCGGCGCGGGGATCGTGCCGTTGACGGTCACGCCGGGCCGCGTGCGCCCGGTGAAATTCACCGGCGACTCGCCGATGACCAGATCGAACTCGGTGCCGGTCAGCACCGGTGTGCCGGTGCGCCCGGCGGACGCGGAACCGAAGGAAGGCCAGCCGAGGCCGGCGAGGGCGCCGCCCGCGGCGAGGCCCTGGACGAAACGGCGACGCGAGACGCCGCCTGGAAGATCGAACGACATGGGGAAGACTCCGCAGCGGCGGGTCGCATCTGCGACCGGCCGCGAATCAGCGATCACGGGTGCGCGGGCGCACCGATGGCAAGCGCGGGCGACCGAAGCGCCCGGCGCGCGGACTCAGCCCTGGCGGATGGGAGGTCGGGTCGGATGCGGCAGGGCCGGTGCTGCATGGTCGGTCGGCGCCGGCTGCACGATCGCGATGCGCACCGCTTCCGGCAGCGTCATCCCGATTGCCGGCAATGCGGCCGGCGCGTGCGCCCGGCACCCGCAGAAACATCCGCCGCAGGCGCCGTCGTCGACATCGCCCGCATCGTCGGCGGTCATATCGCCGCCTGCGGCCGTGTCGTCGTCGCAACAAGCGTGGCGCGCGTCGGCGTCGTGTCCGGCCGCGTGGCCTTGGCCGTGATGCGCGACCGGCGCCTGGGCGTGTCCTCCATCGTGCATCCGATCGTGCATCGCCATGTCCTGCGTGCGCGTCGCCGGATCGCCGTGATCGCAGGCCCCGTGCGCCCCCGCGATCGCCGCGCCGATGCCGTTCGCCGCCAGGGCGAGGCAGAGCAGGGCGTGAAGGAGCGGGCGGAGGATGGGCATGGTGGGGAGAGTGTACTCCCCGGTCCGGGTCGTGTGCGGTGGTCTTCCCCGGTCGGCCGTAATTGGATCGCCAGCCGCGCCCTTACCTCAGAGGCAGACGATCGCTACCTCCTGGGGAGTTGTTCGGCCTTGCGTTCGCACTTCAACCGCTTGCCAACTTGATCTCAATTATTCGGTTGGAGAATTCTCGTTTGTTCCTGCCGACGCCTCGAAATTCTTTGGGCGCCTTTCGGCTGGCGCGCCCGCGCGTGCGCCCTTTGCGTCGTGGCGGCAGACCGTCGCCGACTACAGGGAGGATGGCTATGGCGCATGGTCGTACGCCGACGACAGTGGGACATGGGCGTTCTTCTGTCGTGAACGGAAAGGGCAATGCGAATATTTCTTTTGGATAAGGCGGTAGGGGCTTGTCCAGTTTGGGCGAGGTGTTGTATTTCAGTGGTTCGAGATCTCAAACAATGGGATGGTGGATTTTCCGGGGCATGCAAGGCCGTTGAATGCGCTGGCAACCGCATTTCTTCAAGCGGTTCCCGTTGGCAGATTCATCGACTGGCATGGTTCCGGTAGAGAGTTGCCGTGACTGGCTGTGTCCAGGATGCGGCCTGAAAATGCGTTCAATCCGATCCCCGCATCGTGACGTCGGCCATGTGCCTGCGGTACGCTGGTACGCCTCCACCGCTTCATTGCGGTGGCAGCGTAATCCCGGCGTCAGGCGCCGCATCACCATACGGGGTACTCATGCGGTTCGGATCATTCCTTGCGTGTCTCGTGCTGTGGCTTGCGGCCGGTTCTTCCGCGCTTGCAAGCAGTCTGGTCTTTTATGGCCCTGTCTATGCCAGCTACAAGAAAAAGCTGGGAGCAGGCGGTGGCTGCATCTCCGGCAGCATCGGGACGACCGTGCCGACCAGGCTGAAGTTGTCCTTGAATTTCGTATCCGAAAAAAATGCCGACAGCACGTTGAAGCTCGCGAATGTCAGTTTCCTGACGTACAACAAGCCCGGAGAGCACGAGATCATGTCCGGGACGCTCCGCGCGGACGTGTTCACGATGTGCCTGAAGCCGGGCCGCTATCATCTGGTCGGAATCACCGCGCTTGGCCAATACAATTCGACCCGCGTCCACATTCCTTTCGATGTGGAGCCCGGAAAGCACATGTACGTCGGCAGCTTCATCCTGCACGGCGCCGGTGGCCAGCCGGCAGACTGCGCGCCGCCGGAACTGCCGATGTTCGTGGAGATTCGCGATCAGCACGCGCGCGACATTCCGTTGATCGTGAAGGCAAGGAACCCTGTCGGGGTCGAGCCGGTTCCCGCGATCATTCGAGCGCCCGCCGGACAGCCCTATTTCATTTCATGCGGATGATGTCCACGACGATGCTTGGCGGATCGTTCAGGGCGGTGGTTCACCGATGATCGCGAGGGTTGTCCTCCACGGAGCGATGCGGTTCCGCGCCTCGTCTCCGATCGGAGGCCGGGTGCCGCCCTGCGTCCGATGCGCTACCCTTGACGCATGACCACTTCTCCGCTCGCGGCCTGGCATGCGCTCGTCGATACGCGGGATCCTGCCGGGCTGGATGCCCTGCTCGCGGAGGATGCCGTGTTTCTCTCGCCCGTGGTGCATGCGCCGCAGCGCGGGAAGCCGCTGGTCAAGACGTATCTTGCCGGTGCCTTGAAGGTCTTCTGCAATCCCACGTTCCGCTATGTGCGCGAGATCGTGGGCGCGTCCGACGCGATGCTGGAATTCGAAACCGAGATGGACGGCATCGTGGTCAACGGTGTCGACATCATCCGGTGGAACGAGGATGGCAAGATCGTCGAATTCAAGGTCATGCTGCGTCCGCTCAAGGCGATCCATCTGATCCACGAACGGATGGGTGCGATGCTGGCCGCGATGCAGCGGCAAGCGTGACGCCCGATTCCTTGTCCGGGACAACGTCGGATCGCGACGGTTGATCCCGCCTCCAGTCGCTCCGCGTCCCGCCGTCTGTCGCCGACCTGCGCTGCGCTGGCGTGCGTCCTGATTCGTCCATTCCGCCGCAGGCAACCACGTGTCACGCAACGTCCTTTTCATCTGCACGCAGAACCGCCTCCGCAGCCCGACGGCGGAGCAGGTCTTCGCGAGTTGGCCGGGGGTCGAGACGCAGTCGGCCGGTCTCGGCAACGATGCCGGCAATCCGGTGTCGCCCGAGCTGCTGGCCTGGGCCGATCTCATCTTCGTGATGGAACGGGCGCATCGCAACAAGCTTTCAAAAAAATTCCGCGCCTGTCTCGGCGGCAAGCGTGTGATCTGTCTGGGCATCCCGGACGAGTACGACTACATGGACCCGGTGCTGGTGCAGTTGTTGCGCCTCAAGGTGGTTGGCTTCCTGCCGCCGGCAGGATGATCGGCCCGCGCGGCGGGCGATGGAAACCGACGTTCCGTGATCCGCGCATCGCCCATGCCGGAAGGCCGGGGAGCGGGTTGTCACCCGCCCTGCGCGGCTGCGACACTTCCATCTGACAACGGCATCGGGGGCGCGATGATCGATCGGGAGCAACTGCATCGGGACGGCTACGCGCTGCTGCGCGGCGCGATTCCGGCCGAATGGCTGGACGATCTGCGCGCCGCGTTCGATGCGGGCGTGAAGCCATCGGACCAGTGGGCGGTGCCGCGCGGCGCGGACTGGCGACACGCCTGGCTGGACCTCGATCCGAAGGTGCGGGCGGTGTGTCGTCTGCCGCCGCTGCTCGCCGTGGCCGGTGCGTTGATCGGCGAACGCTTCTTCCTGTCGCAGGTGGAGGGACGCGAGCCACTGGGCGGCGGCGGTCATCAGGGGCTGCATCGCGATCTGTCGGCCGAGCGTGCCGGCGATACGGTGAACGCGCTGGCCTTCTTCGACGACTACGGCCCAACGAACGGTGCGACCCGGCTCGTTCCCGGGACGCATCGTCCGGCGCCGGAGGCGCCACCGGTCGATGACAGCGACGAGTCGCGAACGGTGCAGCTTTCGGGGTCCGCCGGCGACATCCTGGTCTTCGATGCCGATCTGGTGCACGCGGCCAGTCTCAATCCCTCCGGTGCGCGCCGGCGCTCCATCCTGATCGGCTATTTCGCGGAGCCGCGTTACGCCGCGCACCTCAAGACCGCGCATCTGCGCAGCATCCGGATGGAGGCGACCGAGTGGTTCGATCCATCGTCGTTCCCGCTCGACGGATGACTGCGTCCACGCATGATCTCGATCATGCGGGAGTCGCATGATCCGCGCTTCGATCCCGCCGCGCTGCCCGGCGCTCGCTGCGTGCGATCACCGGGCATCCTCGTGACGCCGGGGGCGCCGGGTCGCGTGAGCACCCCATCATCGGGAGATCACTGGATCGGGCCGATCACCGGAATCAGGATCAACGGGGCGAACATCGCCCAGAGAATCGCGGCGACGATCTGCCCCCACGATTCGGTGAGGTAGACGCCCTTGCCCTGGTCGATCATGGTGACGGCGCCCAGATAGGCGGCGACCACCGCGGCGAGAAGGCCGCAGAGCACGCTGATCGCCACGCCCGCCACCGGGATCACCACGCCCGCGGCCGCGGCGGCGGCGCTCAGCATCGCGGCGGTGATGGTGCCGCCGCCCTGCAGATACTTGACCGCCGGTTCGCGCAGGATCAGCACCAGCCCCCATTCGTTGACGGTGAAATCGATGTCCGGGACCACCGCCGCCTGTTCGCTCGTGAGGGCTGTGCCCGTGTCGGTCGCGGTGTTCAGCGCATCCGGATCGAACTGCAGTCCGGCGGCGAGCCGTCCGATCGATCCGAGCAGGGGCTCATCCAGCGCGATGCCCTTGTCCTTCAATTGCGCCAGCAGTGCCTGCAGACTCGTCTGGTCCGAAACGCCCATGATCCTTCTCCTTGAGTCATGCGGCATGAACGGCGATGCCGCGACGCCTGTTGTCCACCTCTGCACGGACGCACCGCGTTGCGGCGATGCCTCGCCTGTCGTGACGATGCTATGCCGGTGCGGCGCGGGCGCGTCTGATCGGGATCAATTCGAGGGCTTCGTGTCCGCCGGTCCGGTCCCGAGCCGATCGTGGAACCTTGCCGGCCGGATCCGGTTCGAGATCTCCGGTTCGAGACATGGTGCGAGATCCGGTGCGTAGCTCAGGTCGGCGTTGCCGCGGTCGCGGCGTACCCTTCCGCTGCGAGGAGGTCGATGACCTGCGCCGGCGTCAGCGCGGCGTCGACCGCGACCGTCCCGGCGGCCAGATCGACCTCGACCTGCGCGGCGGGATCGCGCGCCTGCACGGCGCGGGTGATGGCGCGGACGCAGTGTCCGCAGTGCATGCCCTGGACATCGAAACGCATGGAACGCTCCCGTGATCGGCCGGCGACAGTGTCGGCGCTGCGAGGGTGGGCCTTCCCATGCGGGGAAGGTCAATCCCCGGCGGGCGTGCCGGCGGCGCTTGACCTTGCCATGATGGCAGGCCCGAACGTGCCCGCACTGTCCCCGAGGTGCGTCCCATGACTCCCGATACGCCGTCCCGTGCCATGTCCGCCGCAGATGGCCTGCGGTTTCCCGTGCTCGGCATGACCTGCGCCTCCTGCGCCGGCCGGGTCGAACGGGCCCTGCGCGCCGTGCCCGGTGTCGAAGGCGCCGATGTCAACGCCGCCACCGAACTGGCCGATGTCCGCGGTGCGGCGCTGGAGGCCGGCGCGCTGGCCGCCGCGGTGGCCAACGCCGGCTATGCGGCCGCCACGACCACGCTCGCGCTGGAGATCGACGGCATGACCTGCGCCTCCTGCGTGGGCCGGGTCGAACGCGCCCTGCAGCGTGTGCCCGGCGTCACCGCGGCCAGCGTGAATCTCGCCACCGAGCGCGCGCAGGTCACCGCACTGGGGGACGATGCCGATCGACTCGCCGCGCGCCTGATCGCGGCGGTCGAGACCGCGGGCTACGGCGCACGCCGTCCCGCGGAGGATGCGCCGGCCGCATCGCCGGCCGCGCGCCTGTCGCGCGAGACCGTGCATCTGATCGTCGCGCTGGCGCTTGCCGCCCCGCTGGTCGTGCCGATGCTGCTGTCGCCCTTCGGTGTGCACGCGATGCTGCCGGACGGCGTGCAGTGGGCGTTGGCCACGCCGGTGCAGTTCTGGCTCGGCGCACGCTTCCATCGCGCCGCATGGGGCGCGCTCAAGGCGCGGACCGGCAACATGGATCTGCTGGTCGCGCTCGGGACCACCGCGGCCTACGGGCTCAGCGTGTATCACCTGCTGCAGCCGGCGCCCCACCACGGCGCGCGGCCGCTGTATTTCGAGGCCTCCGCGGTGGTGATCGCGCTGGTCCTGCTGGGCAAGTGGCTGGAGGCGCGGGCCAAGCGCCAGACCACCGCCGCGATCCGCGCCCTGCAGGCGCTGCGGCCGACGCGGGCACGGGTGCGGCGCGATGGCGTCGAGCACGAGATCGCCGCGGGCGAGGTGCGGCTGGACGATGTCGTGGTGGTGCGTCCGGGCGAACGCTTCCCGGTCGACGGCGAGGTGATCGAAGGCATGACCCACGCCGACGAATCGCTGATCACCGGCGAGTCGTTGCCGGTGTCGAAACAGATCGGCGATCGCGTCACCGGCGGTGCGGTCAACGGCGAGGGGCTGGTCGCGGTGCGCACGCGCGCGATCGGTGCGGAGAGCGTGCTCGCGCGGATCGTCCGTCTGGTCGAGGACGCGCAGGCCGCGAAGGCGCCGATCCAGCGTCTGGTCGACCGGGTCAGCGCGGTGTTCGTGCCGGTGGTGGTATCGATCGCGCTGCTGACGTGGCTGGCCTGGGGAACGATCGGCGGCGACTGGAGCGCGGCCGTGCTCAACGCGGTCGCGGTGCTGGTGATCGCCTGCCCCTGCGCGCTGGGACTGGCGACGCCGACCGCGGTGATGGCCGGGACCGGCGTCGCCGCGCGCGCCGGGATCCTGATCAAGGACGCCGAGGCGCTGGAACACGCGCACACCGTGCGCACGGTGGCGTTCGACAAAACCGGCACGCTCACCGAAGGCCGTCCCGCGCTGGAGGCTGTGCAGGCGATCGACGGCGATGCCGGGGCGTTGCTCGCGCTCGCGGCCGCGCTGCAGGCCGGCAGCGAACATCCGCTGGCGAAGGCGGTGCTGACCGCCCATGGCGCCCTGCCGCGTGCGCTCGCGACCGATCTGCACGCCGTGCCCGGGCGCGGCCTGCGCGGCACGGTCGACGGTCGTGCCGTGCTGCTCGGCAGCGCGCGGATGATGACCGAGGCGGGCATCGACACCGGCCCGCTCGCGGCACGGGCGGAGGCGCTCGCCGCGAGCGGCTGCACGGTGTCGTGGCTGGCGGAGACGCGCGATGCCGGCTGCGCGCTGCTCGGGCTGCTGGCGTTCCGCGATCGTCCGCGGCCCGAGGCCGCGGCGGCGATCGCCCGGCTGCGCGCGCGCGGGCTGCGCACGGTGATGGTCTCCGGCGACAACGCCGGGGCCGCGCAGGCGGTGGCGACCGCGCTGGGCATCGACGATGTGCGCGCGAACGTGATGCCGGAACAGAAGGCCGAGGCGGTGCGCGCGCTGGCCGTCGACGGCCCGGTGGCGATGGTCGGCGACGGCATCAACGACGCGCCCGCGCTCGCCGCGGCGGACGTGGGCATCGCGATGGGCAGCGGTACCGATGTGGCCATGCACGCCGCCGGCATCACCCTGATGCGACCCGACCCCGGCCTGGTCGCGGCCGCGCTCGACATCTCGCGCCGCACCGTGCGCAAGATCCGCCAGAATCTGTTCTGGGCCTTCGTCTACAACGCCGTCGGCATTCCGCTCGCGGCCTTCGGGCTGCTCGATCCGGTGGTCGCCGGTGCCGCGATGGCGTTCTCCTCGGTGAGCGTCGTCGCGAATACGCTGCTGCTGCGGCGCTGGACGCCGCAGGCCGCCTGACCGCTGCAGCGTCCACGCGCACTGACGACACGAGCGGAACAACGACTTGAGCAGCACAACGACCCCGGTGGAGCCACGATCATGCCGAAGCCTTCCATGCGCCCCGAACTGGCCGATGCCCGCGGTCGCGGTCTGCACAACATCGGCGAAGCCGCGAAGCGTACCGGTGTCAGTGCCAAGATGATCCGGCATTACGAAGCCATCGGCCTGCTGCCCGCGGCCGATCGCACCTTCGCCGGTTATCGCATCTACGACGCGGCCGATCTCCATCGCATCCGTTTCATCCGGCGTGCGCGCGGCCTCGGCTTCGCGATGAAGGACATCGCGACGCTGCTCGGTCTCTGGGACGACCGTACGCGCGCCAGCGCCGAGGTGAAGACGCTCGCGCTCGCCCACGTCGCCGAACTCGATGCGAAGATCGCCGAGATGGACGCGATGCGCCGCACCCTGCGCGACCTCGCCGAACGCTGTGCCGGCGACGACCGTCCGCAGTGCCCGATCCTGGAGGATCTGGCGGACGGGCGCGGGTGCGGCCAGCGCTGAGGCGTTCCGACAACGACGGGACACGATCGGGGAGGCGGAGCGAACCGCCGCGTCAGCGCATCCACGTTCCCTTGTATTCGATCTGTACCCACCACTTGCGGGTGTCGCGGGCGAAGTCGTCGGCCCGGTAGTCGGCGAACTTGATCATGCCGGTCCAGTCCTTCCAGAGCGGACGCGAGAGCGAGGCGTCGAATTCGCGACCATAGCGATCGCGACCGGCGGACGCGGTGTCCGCGCGGTAATCGTGGAAGGTCGCGGCCCATGTGTACTGGCCGGCCTTGCCGGCGGCGCCGAGATACACGTCTTCGATGCCGCCCGCCGGGGTGACCAGGAACTTGTCGGCCCAGCCGTTGAACGCGTGCAACGTCGCCAACGGCGTCTGCAGCGCATGGCGGCCGTCGCCGCCCAGATGTTCCCAGCCGATGCGATACGTGATGTCCTTCGCCCGCAGCGTGGGTTCCAGCAGCCAGAAGGCGTGCGAGAAATTGGCCGGATTGTCGGCGTGATCGCGCTGCCGCGCGTATTCCGCGCTCCAGCCCCAGGTCAGCGGCTCGATGGCATGGGTTCCGGTCCAGCGCAGGCCATAGGTCGCGGTGGAGGCCGCCGCCACGTCCCGGTCGTCGTGCAGATACGCGTAACCCGTCCATTGTTGCTGGCGGTGTTTCCATGCGGCGTTGAACAGATGGGTGGACAGATCGCGCTCGCGCGCCAGTGCGTCGCGCGCGTCGTCGCCGGAGATCCGATGCACCGTGTCCAGCCAGGCGTAGCGCAGGGTCCAGTCGGCATTCGGCCTGAAGTCGACGGTGGCGGCGTCGAAGGTCTGTTCGTTCTGGCGCCAGCCGACATTGCCGACCCAGCGCTGCTGGTCGAACACCAGTCGCTGGCGCCCGATCGTGGTGCCGATGCGCGCGTTCTTCCAGCCGATCCATGCCTGGTTGAGCTCGGCCCCGTCGGGGTCGATGACCGCCGGGCGGGTGGTCAGGCCGTTGGCGCCATTGTTGTGACGATCGCCGGCATCGACGATGCCTTCGCCTTCGACGAGCGCGTTCCAGCCATGGCCGAAATCGGCGCGCAGCCCCAGTCGCAGACGCAGCGTGGTGGCGTCCGCATCGCGTATGAAGGCGTCGTCGTCGACGTGCTCGTGACGGGCGCGCAGATCCCACTCGACGGCGAAGGGTTCGGGCGCGCCGGCCTGGGCCGATGCGGTGGCGAAGAGGAGGGCGAGCGGAAGCGCGCGGCGATGCGGCGCCGGAGACGCGAACGGGGGCATGACGGTGTTCCCTGCAGGTGAAAGCGACCGCGCCAGTGTCGGCAGTGGCGGTCGGGCACCGCGATGATCGGGATCAAGCGCCTGCCTGTCCTGTCCGCGGACCCGTGGCCCGCTTGACGCACATCATGGGTTCGAGCGCGGCCTCAGTCTTTCGACAGATGCGCGATCGCCGCGGTCGCGGCCTCGCGGTCGCCATCATCGAAGGGGACGACGGTCGTCGCGAGGATCGTCTCCGGATCGAGACAGCGCACGTTGACGCTGTAGCCGTCCGGGTGACTGCGCGGGACGTAGAAGGATTTCACGCCGCAATGGCGACAGAACAGATGCCGCGCGGTGCCGGTATTGAACCGGTATTCGGTGAGCTCCGCGTCGCCGGACAGCAGACGGAAGCGCGAGGCCGGGACCACCAGATGCAGGAACCCGGTCATTCTGCAGATCGAACAGTTGCAGTCCAGCGCTTCGATCGCCGCCGGCGCGTCGATCTCGAAACGCACGCGGCGGCAATGACAGCCGCCGCGATGGGTGACGTGCTGTCCGTTCACACGATCAGTCCTTGCCCTTGCCTTTGCCCTTGCCACCGCTGTTGCCCGGCCCATGGCCGTTGCCGTGCCCCTGGCCGCGATGGTCGTCGTGGCCGTTGCCGCGCGTCTGGCCGGGCGGGTTGCCGCGCTGCGGCCCCTTGCCGCGACCCGGGAAGTCGCGCTGCAGCTGGGCGTCGAGTTCGATCGGCCGGCCCCAGCGGTCGTAGCTCGGCACCATGCCGCGCTTGAGTTGATGGAACTGCGCCGAACCGGGCTTGATCCCGAGCCGCTTGGCCATCGCGCCCCAGCCCTGGGCGTGGTCGCGTTCCCACAGATCGACCACGTACCGGCACGGCCGGCCGGCGAGTCTGGCCAGCGCGCAGGCGAAATAGATGTCGCCCGGCGCCCAGCGGCGCGCGAGCAGTTCCACCACCAGATCGCGGGGCGCGCCGTGATAGCGCACGAGCTCGTCGACGAACGGGTCGCGATAGCGGCTGCCGTAGCGGTTCATGTCGCCGAGCCAGGCATCGACCCAGACGTCGCCGCTGCGGGGGTTCCAGCCGAAGGTGAAGTCCTGGGCCTGGGCGGTGCCTGCGGCGAGGCCGAGGGCGAGCATGGAAGTGGCGAGCAGTCTGCGCATGGTAGGGCTCCGGCATTGAACAACGTGGACGGATGATGGTGCGAAGCGCGCGATGCGTCCAGCCGAGAGCGTCGCAAAACAGCGTGCCGCAGCAAATAAAGCGCCGCGGCGAACCGCGGCGCGGAAAGGCCGGGGGGGTCAGTGGTCGTCGTGGTCGCGCCAGCGCCGGCCGTCCCAATAACGGTCGTGGCGGCGGTCCCGATAGCGGTCGTCGTCGCGGCTACCGTAACTGCGATCGTAGCGCGGGTCGTAGTACTCGACCCTGCAGCGGCCGCGGCTGTCGCAGCGCTGTCGGCTGTAACGGCCGTCGCGCGTGCGGTGATAGCCGTAGGCGTTGCCGTAGGGCGGTCCGTCGCGGTAGCGGTCGCGCGGTACGTAGCGGTAATAGACCGGACGACCGTAGCGGTTGCGCTCGACGATGATGCGGTTGTCGTCGCCGTAACCGCCGTGGCGATAGTAGGGGTGGCCGTTGCGGTAGACGATGTCGGCGACATCCACGATCACGCGGAGCAGATCATCGTCGGCGCGGGCGGTGGCGGGAAGCAGGGCGCCGGCGCCGAGTGCGGCGGCGAGGGCGGCAGGGGCGAGCCAGCGGGCGAGGGGCAGCATGGTGGAATCTCCGGCCGACCGCGGGGCTGCGGTCGGGAACGACGATGCCGTCGTCGCGGTGAATGCCGTTTTAACCTTTCATGGCCGCCGGGGGCGCGTTCAGCCGCCCGCCAGCGAACGGATCGCCGCCGGCAGCTCCGCCGGCCCGCTCACGCTGCGCAGCCGCTCCGTCGCGGTCGGCGGCGCGGCCTCGGCCTCATGCGCCCAGGTCACGTGGTAGGGCATATGCACGCCGCAGCCGCCGAGTTCCAGCACCGGCACGATGTCGGAACGCAGCGAGTTGCCGATCATCGCGAACTGCTCGGCGTCGAGGCCGAATTCCGCGAGCAGGCGCCGGTAGGTCGGTTCGTCCTTCTCGCTGACGATCTCGATGCGCCGGAACAGCTCGGACAGTCCGGATTCGCGCACCTTGGTTTCCTGGTGGAACAGGTCGCCCTTGGTGATCAGCACCACCGGATAGTCGCGTGCGATCGCTGTCACCGCCTCGCGGATCCCGGGCAGCAGTTCGACCGGGTGCTGCAGCACCGCCTTGCCGAGTTCGACGATCCGATGCAGATCGCGTGCCGAGATGCGCTCCGCGGTGATCGCGATCGCGGCTTCGATCATCGACAGGGTCATGCCCTTGGCGCCGTAGCCGAACAGGGCGATGTTCTGCTTCTCGACCGCGTACAGACGGTCGTGGGCATCGTCCAGATCGACGTAGCCGGCGACGATGCGTTCGAATTCGGTCTGGGCGTCGCGGTAATAATCCTCGCTGCGCCAGAGGGTGTCGTCGGCGTCGAAGCCGACCAGTTTCAGATCGCGGGCCATGCGCGCAGTATGCCGTGCCCGGCGAGGTCGCGCACGGACGAAGTGCCTACGGCAGCGTGGTGCGCAACCGATCGGTGACCGGGATCGCATCGGCCGGCCGCAGCGGAGGCGGCGCCAGCGCGGCGCGATAGGCGCGATAGAGGCCCTGCACCTTTTCGAGATAGGCCTGGGTTTCCTTGTACGGCGGCACGCCGTCGTAGCGTGCCACCGCACCCATGCCGGCGTTGTAGGCGGCGATCGCCAGCGCAGGATCGTTGTCGAAGTGTTTGAGCAGCATGCGGAAGTGACGTGCGCCGGCCTCGATCGATTCCGCCGGCGAGAACGCGTCCTTCACGCCATATTCGCGCGCGACCTCGGGCATCAGCTGCATCACGCCCTGCGCGCCCTTGGGCGAGACCGCCTTCTCGTCGAAGCCGCTTTCCGCGTGCGCGATGGCGCGCAGCCAGGCGTCTTCGACGCCGGTCCGCTTCGCCGCCGCGCGGAACAGCGGCGCGTGACGATCGAGTCGCGGTGCGCCGAGCGTGCCCAGACCTTCGTGCGCGGGTTCGCCCTCGGGCGTGGCCACGGTGAAGCGCAGATACACCCGTGCGCCGGGCAGATTGCGGGTGCCGTAGACCTGCTTGCCGTCCTGTTCGCGTTCGTAGAGCGTGCCGCTGAACACGCCCATTTCGCCCCAGAGGTTCGGCGTCTGCACCGCGTTGTCGTCGATCTCCTTCGCTTCGCACTTCGAGCCCGGCTCGGGTGCGGTGGACAGGCTGACGGTGCCGTCGCGCACGCAGCGCCAGACCGTGCGCGCCTCGACCGGCGCGCCGGTCAGGGCGAGGACGAGGGCGGCGACGACGGAGGCGATACGCAATGACATGGCGCGCGAAGACGCGACGCTCAGCGATCGCGCGCGGCCTCTTCCTGCGCCCATGTGCGGGCGCTGCCCTGCAGGCGCATGCGGCTGCGTTCGTGTTCGTCGCGCAGTGTGCCGTAGCGGGTGGTGACGATCGTCTCCATCATTTCGATCGCGCCGCTGTCGCGGCGGAACACCAGCAGACCCTCCTCGCGCATGGACAGGTCCTGCGGCCGACCCTTGCGCGGCGTGTCTTCCTCGGCGGTGTCGCCGAACTCCTCGGCGAGGGTCCACAGCGCCTTCGGGTCGCCGTTCGCATCGAGCGTGTGCGTCCAGCGGATCCGCGCCAGATTCGGGTCGTCGCGATCAAGGGTCAGCACGTATTCGCGCGTCGCCGGCAGTGGTGTCCCTTCCTGTGGCGAACGCAGCGGTTCGGCGTCGCGGTAGCGGCGTCCCGGTTTCAGCGAGCTGCCGGCGAAGGCGCTGAAGGTGCGGATCTGCGCGCTGGCCACGGCGTCGACGCTGTCGAGCGAGATCAGCTTGTCCATGTGCTGCTGCAGCTCCTGGCGTGCGATCGTCAGCGCCACGTCCCGGTCGTATTTCGCATGCTTCTCGTCGGTCGTGGCGAACATCCGTTCGAGATTCGCCGAGAAGATCGGCAGCATCGCGGTCCGCAGCTTCGTTGCGACCGCTTCGAGGTCGCGCACGCGGCGATAGCGGCCGTCGCGATCCAGTTCGAGGTGGATGCCGTACCCGTCGAAGGTGTCGAGCAGCGGCGCGATCAGGTCGGTCATGGTGCGATCGCCCTCGATCGCCTCGACCCGGCTGTCGTAGGTGGTCCACGTCAGCGCATATCCATCGCGATCGGCCGCGTCGACCCGTACTTCGGTGCGGTCGGTGACCCGGCGCACGGTGGATGCGCCATCGACCCGCTCGCGATGCATGGCTTCGGTCTCGTAGACCACGGTGTCGCCGGCCTTCCATGGCACGGGTGCGTGCACGCGTCCGGCGGCGGCGGCGGAGCTTGCCAGTCCGAGCGCGCCGAGCAGGGCGAACGAGGCGACGAGGGAGCGGAGCGGAGCGGTCATGCGGCAATCCTCGGAAAGGTCATGCGTCGCGCGCGACGAGTTCGCGCATGCGCCTGAGCTTGGGAGCGACGAAGGGAACGGTGAGCATGGTGCTGGCCACGGCCATGAGCAGCAGTGCGGTGAACGTGGCGCTGGTGATGATCTGTTTGTCCAGCAGCACGTTGGCGAAGATGATCATGATCAGCGCCTTGGTCTGCAGCAGCCAGCCGATGATCGAAGCCTCTCCGGGCTTCCAGTTCAGCAGTCGCCCCGCCAGATGCACGCCGGCCAGCTTGCCCGCGAGCTGCGCCAGCAGCAGCGCGGCGGCGGCGACGAACACCGCGATGCCGCCCATGTCCCAGCCGGTGCGCAGGCCGGTGCTCAGGAAGAACACCGGCATGATCACCAGCAGCACGTTGTGGCGCAGGGTGTCCATCTTGTCGCGGTCGAACCAGTGGTGGTCCATGACCACGCCGGCGAGGAAGGCACCGACCATGAAGTGCAGGCCCGACCAGTCGGCGCCGAAGGCGCAGGCGGCCAGCCAGACCAGGGCGACGTACCAGCGATCGCGTTCGGCCAGGCGCAGCATCAGCCGGCGGAACCCCACGCAGGCCAGGGCGAACAGCGCGATGAAGGCGACCTGGCGGCCGATGCGTTCCCAGTCCATCAGCACCAGCGCGAGCACCCCCCAGATCGCCACGTCGTCGAGGCTGGCATAACGCAGGATCCGCTGGCCGATGGGCTGGCGCAGGATGTCGAGCTTCTCCATCAGCAGGATCAGGATCGGCAGCGCGGTCACCGCGCAGGCCATGCCCACGCCGACCACGAATTGCCAGGTCAGCCCCTTCGGTCCGATCCAGCCGTCGAACGCGAGCATGCCCACGGCCGCGGCGCAGCCGAACAGCAGCGGCGTGCCCAGCGCCAGCCCGGCGGTGATCGAGCTCTCGCGCCGGTGTTTCCAGGCCTCGCCCAGATCCAGCTCGATGCCGGCGATCCACACGAACAGCATCACCGCCCACCAGGCCACGCCGTTGAGCGACTGGATCACGTCCTTGGTGAACACGAACTGGTAGTACTCGGGAAAGATCGCGCCGAGCACGCCCGGCCCGAGCAGGATGCCGGTGATGATCTGCACCACCACCAGCGGTGCGAAGTAGTCGGTCCGGAACACGCGCCAGATCAGATACGGCGCCGCGAAGATGATGGTCATCGCGATCAGGAAGAGTTCGGTGGTGGTGATGGCGTGGGGCATGGGTGGACGGCGCGTGTCGGGGCCGCCAGCATAACGGAGCCCTTTCCCGTGCAGCGCCAAACCTGAACGACAGGGATGAGGCCTTCGGCGCGCGCGTGCTACCCTCTGGCCGTTGTCCTGCCAGAAGAGGCGTAAGCCCTTGATTATCCGTACATTGCCCCGCGTGGCTGCGGTCGCGGTGAGCCTTTCGCTCGTCGCCTGCGCCACCCAGACGCCTCCGCCGAAACCCGTGGCCGTCGTCGTGCCGCCGGAATCGGCCCCGCCGCCGCCGTCCGCGCCCGCCGAGGTCCTGTTGCCGCGCGTGCCGCAGCCGCAGGAGCGCCCGGTGGCCCCGCCCGAGGCGACCGATCCGGCGATCCCGCGCGAGCAGCGCATCGCCGCCTTCGTCGACTACACCGCGCGGACCTACGGCATCGACCGGCAGTACATCCGCGACACGCTCGCCCGGGCCGAGTACAAGCAGAGCATCATCGACGCCATCACCCGCCCGGCCGAGGCGGTGAAACCCTGGCGTGATTACCGCACCATCTTCATGACCCCGGCGAGGATCGACGGCGGCATCGCGTTCTATCGCGACAACCGCGAGCCGCTGGAGCGGGTGGCCGCGCAGACCGGCGTGCCGGCCGAATACATCGTCGCGATCATCGGCGTGGAAACCTTCTACGGCCGCAACACCGGCAGCTACCGCGTGCTCGACGCGCTGTACACGCTGGCGTTCGATCATCCCAAGCGCGCGCCGTTCTTCGCCGGCGAGCTGGCGCAGTTGTTCGCGCTGGCGAAAGAGGAACCGCAACTGGACGTCCTGGCGCTGAAGGGCAGCTATGCCGGCGCGATGGGCATGGGCCAGTTCATGCCGTCGAGCTACCGCCTGTGGGCGAAGGACGGCGACCGCGATGGCCGCCGCGATCTGCTCACCCACAAGCCCGACGTGTTCGCCTCGATCGCCAATTATTTCGTCGTCCACGGTTGGCAGGCGGATGGCCCGGTGGTCGCCCGTGCCGCGCTCGATCCGGGCCGCGATGAATTCGTGCCCGAGAACTTCGAGCCGGTGCGTC
>JAYRTK010000016.1:0-21556 GCA_041919595.1 Lysobacteraceae bacterium | reverse complement strand
CTTTTGCTTGTGCAAGATGCTTCTTGACGAGGAGAACAGCAAATGCCTCTTCAGAGCTTGCGTACTCGCGGTATCTTTTGAGAAGTCTGTCATCCATAAATCAGGTGCCTAACACCTGAGTTAAGCCGCGCCGCGAAGCGGCGTCGGCTTGAATGAATTGTTAGAGCCTTTCAGCCAGGAATGCATCAGTTGCTCCTACGAGATCCCTAATGAATTGGATGTGTTTCCGGAGTTCCTCGCGAGTCACCGCGTGTGGAGTTGGTTGGCCTGCAATTGGCCTTAACGACCTGTGCGCAATGTCGCCGCGCTTCTTGGCGATCTTGTTGAGCTCGCTACGGGCTCTAATTGGGTCGTAGTGATTCCATGTCCATCCTTCCGTCACATCTAGGCCTAAGTACTTGTCAAAAATGGACTTGACTCGATCAGTGCTGGGCGTGTGGAAGTACTTAAGGTCTGTGTCCAGCGATGTGATATAGAACTTGGCGAGGCGGCCGGCCCCGGAGTCTGGGCCAGCGACAGTCTTTGCTGCCTCCACGATCCTGTCCTCAATGTACGTCTCAAGGGCAGCTAGGGCCATGACAAGGCTGGCTCTCTTTAGCACCTCTGCTTCAGGCGGCGGAGGTTGCTTGTTGATTGCGTCAAAATGACCAAGAAGGTCAATTGCGTCTCGGATCGCGTGCTCGAATGTTTGGTATGCGGATGACGTCATCTGAAAGGCTCTAACTACAAGTAGACCCCAAAGTGGGGTGTAGCGCAGAGGCTGCCACAGGCCTCCCGAGGTGGTCAATCGGGAAAATCCTACAGGAATCAAGGATGTTTCCCGATTCCGCAGACCGGCTGTCGGCGTCATCCTGCCGGAATACACGGCATGGACACCCCGATATGTCTTATCGCGGCAAGCAGACCCCGATATCCGAAACCCCAGACCGCTCCAGCGGCACGCACACCGGGACACCCCGCCCACGGTTGTTCGACGAAGTTCGCAGCCGTTTGCGGCTGAAGCATTACAGCTTACGCACGGAGAAGGCGTATCTGTACTGGATTCGACGGTATATCCACGCCAACGCGCTTCGGCATCCCCGCGAACTTGACGGGGCGGCGGTGGAGCGCTTCCTGTCGCGGCTGGCGACCGAGGCACAGGTCGCGCCAAGTACGCAGAATCAGGCATTGTCTGCGCTTTTGTTTCTTTACCGCGAAGTCCTCGGTATCCGCTTGCCATGGATGGAGAACGTCGTGCGCGCAAAGCGACAACGACGTCTGCCCGTGGTGCTGTCGAGAGGAGAGACGGCGATGCTGCTGCGACACTTGTCGGGTCGGGAGGCGCTCATGGCAGGAGTGCTGTACGGCAGTGGATTGCGGTTGATGGAATGCATGCGACTGCGGATCAAGGACGTCGACTTCGAGCGCAACGAAATCACGGTCCGCGAGGGCAAGGGCGGCAAGGACCGCAGAACCGTACTGCCGGCGAGCCTGCGCGAGGCGCTGCGCTTGCAGATCGCATCGGCCAGACTGACCCATGCTCGCGACCTGGAAGCCGGATTCGGGGAGGTATGGTTGCCGCATGCATTGGCGCGCAAGTACCCGAACGCGCCGAAGCTGACGGCATGGCAGTACGTGTTTCCGGCCTCCCGGCGCTCGATCGATCCGCGGGACGGCCGCGAGCGTCGCCATCATATCGACGAGAAGTTGTTGCAGCGAGCGGTGTCCGCGGCGGCAAAAGCGTCCGGCATCGACAAGCCGGTCAGCCCGCACACGCTGCGTCATTGCTTCGCGACGCATCTGCTGGAATCCGGCGCGGACATCCGTACGATTCAGGCATTGCTCGGTCACAAGAACGTGACCACGACGCAGATCTACACGCATGTGTTGAACCGCGGCGCGGGCGGCGTGCTCAGTCCCCTGGATCGGTGAAGGCCACGCTTACCGCGCGGTATAGCCGCCGTCGATCGTGAGCTCCGTGCCGGTGACGAATTTCGATTCGTCCGACACCAGATAGACCACGCCCCACGCGATGTCGTCGACGTCGCCCATGTGGCCGAGCGGATGGAGTTTGCCGACGTCGTCGCGGGCGGCGTCGATGTCGGTGGCGCCGCTGGCCTGCAGGTGCTGTTCGACCATCGGCGTCCAGATGTAGCCGGGGTGCACGGAATTCACGCGGATGCGGTCGGGCGCGTAGATCATCGCATCGGTCTTGCTCATCAGGCGCACCGCGCCCTTCGAGGCGTGGTAGGCGGGAATGTCGGCCGCGCCGATCAGGCCGTAGATCGAGGAGAGATTGACGATGCTGCCGCCGCCCGCGGCCTTGAGGTGCGGGATCGTGTGCTTGCTGCAGAACAGCACGCCCTTCACGTTCACCGCCTGGACGCGGTCCCATTCTTCTTCGGTGATCTCGTGGGTGAGCTTGGTGGAACCGGAAATGCCGGCGTTGTTGATCAGCGCGTTCAATCCGCCGAAATGTGCGGCGGCGGCGGCGACGGCTTCGCCGACGTTCGCCTCGGAGGCGACATCGACGTGCCAGTAGCGCGCCGGAATGCCGCGCGCGTTCAGTTCGGCGGCGAGCGCTTCGCCTTCGGCATCGAGCACATCGAACAGCGCGATCTTCGCGCCTTCTTCGCCGAGACGTTCAGCGCAGGCACGGCCGATGCCCAGCGCGGCGCCGGTCACGATGCAGACTTTGTCGCGGGTGCGGTTCATGGCGATCTCCTGGGTGGACGACAACGGTGATGGCGGCGCCGGTGGTTGCGGCGACAGCGGGTCGGAGTATTGCAGCACGTTCTCGCCGCGCGCGCCTTGATGCCGCTCAATCTCCGCGATCCCGGGCGAACCGCCGGAACAGGCCGTCGGTCGCGGCCAGCAGCAGCCAGGGCAGCAGCACGGCGCCGAGCGTGGCCGGCAGCGATGGCGGGGCGAAGCGGAACCAGGCCGCCGGTGCCGGCAGCAGCACCACGGCCGCGAGCAGGGTCAGGGTGAGTGCGGCGACCACGGTGAACGCGGCATTGGGTCGGCGCAGCGCCTGCCAGACATGATCGCCGCTGCGGTGCAGCACGATCAGGCCGAGGTTGGCCGCGACCAGCGCCGCGAACGCCAGCGCGCCGCGCTGCGGATCGGACGCGCCGACGCGGTCGGCGAGCAGATAGACCGCGAGCACCGCGACGAAGGCGATCAGGCCGCGGGCGACGCTGGCGGCGAAGGTGCGCGCGTCGAGCAGGCGCGCATCCGCGGCGCGCGGCGGTCGGCGCATGCCGTCGGCGTCGGGCGGCTCGCGTTCGAACACGACCGAGCATGCGGGGTCGACGATCATCTCCAGGAACACCACGTGCAGCGGCAGCAGGATCAGCGGCGTGTCCAGCAGCAGCGGCAACAGGGCGAGACCGGTGATCGGGATGTGTACGGCGATGATGTAGCGCGCGGCGCGGCGGATGTTGTCGTAGATGGTGCGGCCCATCCGGATCGCACGCACGATCGAGGCGAAGTCGTCGTCGAGCAGCACGATCGACGAGGCTTCGCGGGCGACGTCGGTGCCGCGCGCGCCCATCGCCACGCCGACGTGCGCGGCCATCAAGGCGGGCGCGTCGTTGACCCCGTCGCCGGTCATCGCCACCACCGCGCCGTCGGCCTTGAGCGCTTCGACCAGCCGCAGCTTGTGTTCCGGGCGCACGCGCGCGAACACGTCGACGGTGTGCGCGGTGTCGGCGAACGCGGTGGCGTCGAGCGCATCGAACGCGGCGCCGAGCGCGACCTGCGGTCGTTCCGACAGGCCGGCCTGCGCGGCGATGCTGCGGGCGGTGTCGGGGTGATCGCCGGTGAGCATGACCACGCGCACGCCGGCGGCGCGGGCTTCGGCCACGGCGCCGCGGACACCGGCGCGCAGCGGATCGGCGAAGCCAAGCAGCCCTCGCCAACGCAGGGAAAAGCCGCGCGCGTCGTCGGGCAGGTCGGTCGCCTGCGGCCACGCGCCCTCGGCGACGGCGATCACGCGCAGGCCGCGCGCGGCCATCGTCGACACCTGCGCCAGCGCGACCGCACGCGCATCGGCGTCGAGTTCGCACAACGCGGCGACGGTCTCCGGCGCGCCCTTGCAGGCGACCGCGAGCGGCGATGCCGCGCCCTCGCGCCACACCGCGCAGAACACCGGCAACGTCGACGACAGCGGATAACGGCGCAGGCAAGCGGCGGTATCGGCCGTGCCGGCGACGACGTCGAGAATCGCGCGATCCATCGGATCGTGGGTCTCCGGTGCGCTGGCGCGTCGGGCGACGCGGTGCAGCACGACGCCCTGCGGGTCGCCCGTCGTGGCGATCGTCTCGACCAGCGCCATGCGGTTCTCGGTCAGGGTGCCGGTCTTGTCGGTGCACAACACGGTCACCGCGCCGAGCGCCTCGATCGCCGGCGGACGCCGCACCAGCACGCGATGCCGCGCCATCCGCCAGCCGCCGAGCGCGAGGAACACGGTCAGCACCACCGGGAATTCCTCGGGGATGTTCGACATCGCGAGCGTGATCCCGGCCAGCAGCGCCTGCAGCCAGTCGCCGCGCAGCCACCCGTGCAGCACGAACACCAGCAGGCACGAGGCGATGCCGATGCCGGCGAACAGCGCGACCACGCCGCGCATCTCGCGCTGCAGCGGCGTGCGCTCGGTGCGGATGGTCTGCAGGCTGGCGCCGATGCGGCCCATGTCGGTCTGGGCGCCGGTCGCGACCACCTCGGCGTCGCCATGGCCGCGCACCACCAGGGTGCCGGCGCGGACGATCGCCGCCGCACCGTCATCGTTCGCGCTGCGGGTCACCGGCAGCGATTCGCCGGTGAGCAGGGACTCGTCGAGTTCCAGCGCGGCATCGCCGCACAGGCGCGCATCCGCCGGCACGCGGTCGCCTTCGGCCAGCGCGATCGCATCGCCGACCACCAGCTCGCGCGCCGGACGCACTTGCAGCACCCCGTCGCGCAGCACCCGCGCGCGCGGACTGCTCAGATCGCGCAGCGCCTGCAGCGCACGCTCCGAACGCAATTCCTGATACAGGGTGAGCGCGATCACCAGCAGCACCGACGCGCCGAGCAGCGCGGCATCGCGGGCGTCGCCGACCAGGACGTACAGTCCGGCCGCGACCACGAGCAGCAGCAGCATGGGTTCGCGCACGACATCGAACAGCATCCGCGGCCAGCGCCGACGATCCGGCTGCGGCAGCGTGTTCGCGCCGTCGCGCCGCAGCCGCGCGACGGCTTCGGTCTCGCTGAGGCCAAGCGCGCGATCCGCGCTCACCGCGCCTCCTTCACCGTGCGCGCTTCGACCCGCACGCCATCGGCGACCGCGTCGCCGGGATACACGATCACCCGCTCGCCGGCGCGCAGCCCGGAAACGATCCACGCATCGTTGCCGTTGCGGCCGCCGATCTCGACCTCGCGCAGTCGCGCACGACCGTTCTCGATCGCGAACACCGCCATCCGACGCGACGCGTCGTCGCCCTCGCCGGCCGCGCCGGGGCGCGGGAACACGGCGCTCACCGGCACCAGCAGGACATCGTCGCGGGCGACGACGACGATCCGCACGCCGACGCGATAGCCATCGCCGAGCGCCTGCCAGGTCTCGCGCGGGCTGGTCAGGTCGATCAACACGTTCACGCGCTGCTCTTCGACGCCGAGCGCGGAAATCTTGGTGAAGGCCGCCGGTTCGACCCGGCGCACGCGGCCGGCGAGCGGCGTCGGGCCGCCCCAGCGTTCGATCCTGACCGGCATGCCGGGCGTGGCCTGCAGGGCATCGGTGGTCAGCAGTTCGCCGACGATCTCCATCTCGGCGGTATCCCCCAGTTCCAGCAGCGGCGTCCCCAGCGCGACCATGCCCTCGCTGGTCTGCGCCACCCGCAGCACGCGGCCGGCGACCGGCGCGCGCACCGCGAACGCGGCCGCATCGTCGTCGCGGACCGCGGCCAGCGCCGCGCGCGACTGTTCGAGTTCGTGGCCGGCGACATGCTGGTCCTGTTTCGCGCTTTCCAGTTCCTGCTCGGCGCCGCGCACCGCGAGCCGGTCGTTCTCCAGCTGCGATGCGGCGATGAAGCGATCGCGCGCCAGCCCTTCCTCGCGCTTCAGCGTGCTGCGCGCCTGCGCCAGGGCGGTGCGCGCACGCGCGATGCGGGCATCCGCACGGGAGACCGCGGCGTCCGCGGTCTCCACGCGCGCGGCCAGTTGCGCCTCGGTGCGCGCGTCCAGCATCGGCGGCAGCGCGGGCGTGAGGGTCGCGAGGACGGCATCGTGCTCGATCGCATCGCCTTCGCGCAGCGCGATCCGCGACAGGCGCCCGGCCAGCGGCGCCGAAATCACGTAACGATCGCGCACGCGGGTCCTGGCATCCTCATCGAGCGTGCGCTCGAACCTGCCGACCCGCGCCGTCGCGGTTTCCACCGGCAGCGGTCGTGGCGCGAACGCCCAGACGAGCAGCGCCACGAGCACGGCCGTCGCGATGCCGCCGACGATCCAGGTGCGTCTCCGTGCGGGGTGTTTCCGCGCGGGGCGCCTGCCCGTCGGGGCGGAGGGCACCGAAGCCGCCGCGCTCGAAGCCGTGCCGGCGGAAGCCGTTCCGGTCGAGTCCGTGCCTGTGGAATCCGTGCCTGTGGAACCCATGCCAGCCTCCGTCATTCTCGTGTTTTCAACGCCGCGACCATGTCGATGCGATCGATCCGCCGCCGCACCACCAGCGCACTGGCGACGCCCGCGGCGAGCACCGCCAGCCCCGCCCAGGCGTAGGTCCGCGGACGGATCGTCACCGGAAAGAAGAACTGATCGCTGCGCAGCAGTTCGACGATCAGATGCACCAGTCCCCAGCCCGCGAACATGCCCAGCGGCAGCGCCACCGCGATCACGATCGCCAGTTCGCCCAGCAGCAGGGCCGAAACCTCGCCGCGGGTGAACCCGAGCACGCGCAGGCTGGCCAGTTCCCAACTGCGCTCGGCCAGCGCGATGCGGGCGTTGTTGTAGACCACGCCGACCGCGATCACCGCCGCGAACGCGGTCAGCACGGTGCTCATGATGCGGATGTTGCGCGCGCTGATCTCCTGCATGTTGCGCCAGAGCGTGGCCTTGCTGAAGGCGCCGACGATCCGCGGCGCGGCCATGGCCGCGTGCAGGAAGCGATCCTCGGCACCCCGCTCCACCGATACCGCGAACTGGGTGCTCAGATCGTCCTCGCCCAGCATCCGGTTCAGGGCGCGGCGCTCCATGTACACGTTGAGGCCCATCATGTCGCGGACCGTGGCCGCGACCGGCAACTCGCGCACGAGGTCGCGGCCTTCGAGGGTCTCGATCCGCACGCGATCGCCGGGACGCAGACCGAGTTTCTCGGCGAGCCGGTCGGTCATCAGCAGACCGTCGGCGCGGGGCATGGCGAGGCGATTGTCGACGTCGACCACCCGGCGCAGCCGCGGGCGATCGGCATACCCCTGGATCACCGTGCGCTCGCTGCGATGCCCGTGCACCAGCCGCACCGGCACGTCGCGTCCGGATTCGACCGTGATCGCCCCGGGCAGCCGCGCCACCGCCAGCCGCGCGCTGTCCTGGACCGGCTCGGCCACCCACACGATCACGTCGCTGCGCATCTCCAGATTGAACTTGCTGTCGACCACGGTCTCGATCGCGTCGCGGAAGAAATTGCCCATCACCACGATCGCCACCGACGCCGCCACGCCACCGACCGACAGCGCGCTGCGCAGCGGGCGACGTTCGATGTTGCGCAGGATCATGCGCAGCGTGGTCGGCAGTCCGGTCAGGCCCACGCGCTCCGCCAGCGTGCGCCGGTAGCGTCCCGGCGCCGGTGGCCGCATCGCCTCGGCGGGGGCGAGGCGCACGGTCGCGAACAGCGTGTTGAGGGTACCGAGCACCGCGGTGACCAGCACGATGCCGGCGCCGATCCACAGCAGATGCGGCGCGAGCCGGTGCTCGAAGGTCGGGAAGTGGAAGAACTCGGCATACAGGCCGATGAACATCCGGCCGAGCCATTTGCCCAGCACGATGCCGAGCCCCAGGCCGACGGCGACGATCGCGAGCACCAGTTTCAGGTAATAGCCGCCGATGCTGCGGTTCGGATAACCCAGGGCCTTGAGAGCGGCGATCTGTTCGCGCTGGGTGGCGACCAGTCGCGAGATCACCACGTTGAGCAGGAACGCCGCGACCGCGAGGAAGATCGACGGCAGCACCGTGCCCAGCACGTGCTGTTCCCTGATCTCGTTCTCCAGCATCGCGTGCGAGGTCTGGTCTTCGCGACCGTGAGCCTCGCGGCCGCCGTACGGCGAGATCGTGCGTTCGACCGCGGCGATGGTGTCCGCTTCCGACGCACCGGGCGCGAGCCGGATCGCGATCCGGTTGAACGCGCCGCGCATGTCGTAGGCCGCGGCCAGCGTGTCGTGGTCGACCCAGAACACGCCGAATCCGCGCATGTCGGGCATGCCGCCGAAACCGGCGAAGATGTATTCGGGCGACAGCGCGACCCCGACGATGCGCAGGGTCCGTCGCTTGCCGTCGATCAGCGCGGACAGGGTGTCGCCCGGACCGAGCCCGCGGGCACGGGCGAATCCTTCCGACACCAGTGCATCGATGGTGGCGTCATGGCGCGCACCATCGAGATCGAGCATGCGCCCGCTGCGCAGCGACACCCGGTTCATCCGCGGCGGCCGCAGTGGATCGACGCCGATCAGATGGCCCATGATCGGATCGCTGCTGCCGGGCAACTCGACCCGCACGGTATGTTCGACGGTGGTCTGCACGTCGGCGACACCCGGCAGCCTGCCCAGCTGTTCGCCCAGCGCATCCGGCGCGCGCACGACCGCCGCGAACAGATCGGCGAATCGACCGTCCGCGTAATAACGGTCGCGGGCCAGCGCCAGCGAATCGACCGCGCTCAGCGTCGTCAGGAAACCGGCGACGCCACTGGCGACCACCAGCGCGATGGTCAACGCCTGGCTCCACAACTGTCGCAGGTCGCGGAGCAGCTTGCGGTCGAGTGCGCGCATGGCGGTCAGGGCCTCACCATGGCGGCATCACCACGAAAGCTGCGACGGCCGCAGCTTGTGCGCGTTCCGCTCGATGCTCGCGATCCTGCCGTCGCCGAGACGGATCACCCGATCGGCCATGCCGGCGATCGCGGCGTTGTGGGTGATCACCACCGCGGTGGTGCCGAGTTCGCGGTTGATCCGTTCCAGCGTTTCCAGCACGCGCTTGCCGGTCTGGTAATCGAGCGCGCCGGTAGGCTCGTCGCACAGCAGCACCGCCGGCCGCTTGACGATCGCGCGCGCGATCGCGACCCGCAGCTGCTCGCCGCCGGACAGCTGCGCCGGAAAATGATCGCGGCGCGGCGTGAGCCCGACCCGCTCGATCGCCTCGTCGACCGGCATCGGATCAGCGGCGATGTCGGCGACCAGCTGCACGTTCTCGCGCACGGTCAGGCTCGGGATCAGGTTGTAGAACTGGAACACGAAACCGACGTGCTCGCGGCGGAAACGGGTCAGCTCGGCTTCGTCAGCGCCGTCGAGGCGATGATCGCAATAGGCGACTTCGCCCGAAGTGGGCGTGTCCAGGCCGCCGAGGATGTTGAGCAGGGTCGATTTGCCGCTGCCGGACGGGCCGAGCAGGACGATGAATTCACCGCGGTCGATGTCCAGATCGACCTCCCGCAGCGCCGGCACCTCGACATCGCCCATCCGGTAGACCTTGCGCAGTCCGCGCGCCCGGAACACCGGTTCGGGGACGCCGTTCACGCCGCCGGCACCCGCGGCGGCGCTGGGACCGGGATCGTGCGGCGTTGCGGGTGTATGCTCGGCCATCGCGCCGATCATACGCAGGATTCGCGCCCGACATTTGACCGCCGTCAAGGTCGTGGCCCCCCGCGCGGTGCGCTAATGAACCTTCCGATCGCAAGACGAGGTGCGTCATGATCAAGGATCTCCTGATTCCCTGCGTCAATGCCGACAGCGAACGCGGGCCGGTCGCCGCCGCGACCGCCATCGCCCGGGCGTTCGAGGCCCATGTCGCCATGCTGGTCACGGTCGATGTGCCCGCGCCGATGCCCAGCGACTGGGGCGCGATGGCCTACGACGTGTACGCGCGCCTGCACGAGGAGGCGCGCAATCGCGCGAAGGCGCGCGCCGAGAGTCTGCGCGCGAAGTTCGCGCAGGCCGAGGTGCCGATCGAGGTGCGCACGGCCGAAGCGGTGTCGCTGTATCCGCAGAACACCGCCGCGCTGCAGGCGCGCTACGCCGATCTGACCATCCTGCCGGCGATGCCGCGGGGCGGCGAGGAGCGCATGTTCGTGCACGACTATTTCCACGACGTCCTGCGCCAGTCCGGGCGCCCGGTGCTGGTGGTGCCGGACGGCGCGACCGCGACCCTGCCGCCGCGGCGTGCGGTGATCGCATGGAAGCCCACCCGCGAGGCCAGCCGCGCGATCGCCGGTGCGATGCCGCTGCTGAAGAAGGCCGAGGCGGTGGACGTGCTGGTGATCGACCCGGTGGTGGCCGAATCCGCGCACGGCGGCGAACCCGGCGCGGACATCGCCGCGCATCTGGCCCGTCACGGACTGAAGGTGGAGGTCGTGACCCGTCCGAGCATGAACTTCTCGGTCGCCTACGCCCTGCTCGACTACGCACGGCACGCCGGCGCCGATCTGCTGGTCGCCGGCGGCTACGGCCACTCGCGGCTGCGCGAGGCGCTGCTGGGCGGCACCACCCGCGAACTGCTGGAAACGACGCACCTGCCCGTGCTGTTCGCGCATTGATGCGACCACCGACCGGCTCGACGGAACCGGCGCACGGGGATCTCGACCGGTCGCATCCGCCGCATCTGCGTCTGCCGCTGCGCGCGATCGCGATCCTCGCGCTGTGCGTCGGCGCGGCGGCGCTGCTGTCGCTGGACACCGTGCAGGCGGCGCTGGCGCGCGGCCTCGCCGCCGTGTCGCCGGCGATCACCGCGCATCCGGTCGCCGGCGTCGCGCTGTTCGTCCTGCTGGCCGCCCTGTCGGCGCTGATCGCCTTCTTCTCCAGCGCCGTGCTGGTGCCGGTGGCCGTGCATACCTGGGGCGCGGCGTTCTCGGTGCTGCTGTTGTGGCTGGGCTGGTGGATCGGCGGCCTGTGCGCCTACGCGCTCGGCCGCGCGCTGCGCCGTCCGCTGGTCCGCCGCGGCGCGGTGGTCGAGGCCTTCGCCTATTACCGCGCGCGGCTGCCGCCGGATCCGGGCTTCGTCGCGATCCTGCTGCTGCAACTGGCGCTGCCGTCGGAAATTCCCGGGTATCTCTGCGGCATGATGCGCGTGCCGCTGCGCACCTACGCGCTGGCGCTGGCGGTCGCCGAGCTGCCCTACGCCGCGGGCACGGTGCTGATCGGCGACAGCCTGCTGCGCGAACGCCTCGGCCTGTTCGTGCTGCTGGCGGCGCTCGGCGCGGCGACCAGTTGGTATGCTGTGCGGCGGTTGCGACGACATCTCGCGTCGCGCACCGCCGGCTGATGCCGCCGCCCGAATTCTTCGCCCGGATCCATCCCCGCCGCCGATGCCGAATCTTCCGTCCGAACTGTCCGGTTTCAGCGTCGCGTTGGCGATCGGACTGCTGATCGGCATCGAGCGCGAACGCAGCAAGGGCACCGGTCCCGACCGCGCCGCCGCCGGCGTGCGCACCTTCCTGCTGATCGCGCTCGTCGGCGGGCTCGCCGGTGCGCTCGCGCAGCGCTTCGGCGGCCCGATCGTCGCGATCGCCGGCGGTTTCGTCGCGCTGGCCGCGCTGGCCGCCTACCACCGCAGCCGCGCCGACGATCCCGGACTCACCACCGAGGTCGCGATGCTGGTGACGTTCCTGCTCGGCGTGCTGGCGATGACCGCGCTGCCGCTGGCCGCGGGCCTGGGCGTGGTGGTGGCGGTGGTGCTGGCGAGCAAGTCGGCCCTGCATCGTTTCGTCCGCGACACGCTCACCGAACAGGAAGTGCACGACGGCCTGCTGCTGGCCGCGGCCGCGGCCGTGGTGCTGCCGCTGCTGCCGGACCGCGCGATCGATCCGCTCGGCGCGTTCAATCCGCACACCCTGTGGACCCTGGTGGTGCTGGTGATGGCGATCAACGCCGGCGGCTACATCGCGCTGCGCCTGCTCGGT
This sequence comes from Lysobacteraceae bacterium, assembly GCA_041919595.1. Lineage (GTDB taxonomy): Bacteria > Pseudomonadota > Gammaproteobacteria > Xanthomonadales > Xanthomonadaceae > Lysobacter_I. Next base: position 9,441 of record JAYRTK010000016.1, on the reverse strand, counting down.
CCCGGCACCGGTCTCGCGCTCGCGGGCTTCATCGGCGGCTTCATCTCCAGCACCGCGACCATCGCCGCGATGGCCGACCGCTCCCGCACCGCGCCGGCGCTGCGCGCGCAGTGCGTCGCCGCGGCGCTGTTCTCCAACGTCGCCACCATCGTCATGCTCGCGGCCGTGATCGGCGCGCTGTCGATGCCGACCCTGCAACGGTTGGGACTGCCGCTGGCGCTGGCCGGCGCGGCCGCGCTGATCGCCGCGGGAGGCGCGCGCTGGCGGTTGACGCCCGGCGTCGTCGACGACCGTCCGGTCGCGCCCGGGCGACCGTTCGAACCGCGTCAGGCGCTGACCTTCGCGGCCATCGTCTGCGCGATCCTGCTGCTGTCCGCCGCCGTGCATCGCTGGCTCGGCGATGGGGGCGTCGCCCTCGCCGCCGGCATCTCGGGTTTCGCCGATCTGCACGCCGCCGCCGCGTCGGTGGCGCAACTCGTCGCCGGCGATGCGATCGGCGCCGGCTCGGCCGGCACGCCGATGTTCGTGGCCCTGATCACCAATTCATTGAGCAAACTGCTGATGGCCTGGCTGCGCGGCGGCCGCGGTTTTCTGCTCCGCATGCTGCCTGGCGTCGCCCTGATCGTCGCCGCGTTCGCGGCGGGGCTGTGGTGGCGCGTCGCTTGAGGCCTCCGCACAGGCCGCATTGGAAAATGCAAGCTGTTATTCCCGGGAACGCCAGCTTGTCGCGATTCATCCCGACGACGATGCCGTTTCCGCACGCCATCCCGGAATCGGAGACCCGGAGGGCGACGGACAGGACGTCCGTCGTTTTTCGACAAGGCACGGATGCCTTGTCGAAAAATCCCGACCATGGCACTGACGGCAGGTTTGAATTGGATCTGGAAAGTTTTCTTTGGTGACTTTCTTTGCGCCAAAGAAAGTCACCCGCGCGCCAGCGCGGAAAAGATTCCGGGATGTTCCTGAAACGCGGGGTTCACGCGCCCTGCATGCTTCATGGCGCGTCTCCTCGCTCAGGCCTTCTTCAACCACTTCAACAACGGCGCCCAGTCTTCCTGATGCTCGCGCACCTGCTGCGAGTGGTAGTCGAACAGGCTGCGGCCGAGGCCGACCAGCATCACGTAGGCCTGGCTGTCGCGCAGTTCGCCGACCACCGGATAGGGCCATTGCCTCAGCAGATCCATCGCCTGCTGCGATGCGTTGGTCCACGGCTTGAGCCGGTTGCCGACCAGCCCCACCCGCAGTTGGCTGCGGCGTACCCGGGGATGCTTGGCCACAGCGTTGAGGAAACCGACGGTGGCGTCGATGTCGAGCGTCGACGGCAGGATCGGCACCACGAGGGCATCGGCCTGCTCGAAAAAGCCTTCGAGGGACTCGACCGTGGATCCGGCCGGGGCATCGATGACGATGCGCTGGGCATCCTCGGGCACATGCTTCGCCCAACTGCGCTTCGTGCCGTCCACCGGCAGGACCGCGCTCTCCAGGTCGGCCCGACGTTCGGCCCAACGGGTGGAGGAATGCTGCGGGTCGGCATCCACCAGCACGGTGCGATGACCATCGAGCGCCGCGTGCGCCGCGAGGTGGGTGGCGATGGTGGTCTTGCCCACCCCGCCCTTCGAACTGGCGACCAGAACCGTTTTCATCGGCACCTCCGCAGTGAAGAGCCCGCAGCTTAGCACCGGAAACGGGTGCAGCGGACCGGACCGGTCCGCCTCGCGTCAATCGAATCAATGGCTTGTCGCACGCTCCGGGCGGTGATGACTCGGCTTTGCTATCGTTTCCGCTGCCCCCGGGGGGATACCCGACGTTTCCAGGACACCATGAGCGGCTTGCAGGACCTCGTGGCGCTGATCCGCGCCGACACCCCCCTGATCGTGATCGAGACCCCGGACGAACCGCGGGTGGTCGAACTGTTCCGGCAATCCCTGATGCACGTCTGGCGCGCGCTGTTCCGCTGGTCGATCACCGAGGGCCTGCGTCGCATCGACATGGACCGCGAGGACGCGGCCGAGATCGCGCCCGACGCCGGTGCCACCCTGCAGGCGATCTACCGCCACGACCAGCGCGGCGTGTTCCTGCTGCTGGATTTCGCGCCCTATCTCAAATACGCCGGGACCCAGCGCCAGGTGCGCGACATCCTGCAGCGCCGCAATTGCCTGCCGCACGTGCTGGTGCTGGTCGGCAGCAAGGTGGAACTGCCGGAAGACCTCGAAGCGCATGCCGTGCGCTATCGCCCGCATCTGCCCACCGCGGACGCGCTGTTGAAAATGGTGAAGGACGAGGCCGTGGCCTACGCCCGCGAGCACGGCGGCAAGCGCGTGGAGGTCGATCCCGAGGCGGTGAAGCAGATCGTGCGCAATCTGCGCGGTCTCAACGAAACCGACGCCCGCCGCATCGCCCGCCAGCTGATCTTCCGCGACGGCGTGCTCGGCGCCGACGATCTGCCGGAACTGGCCAAGCTCAAGTTCGAACTGATCAACCGCAGCGGCCATCTGCACTACGAATTCGACCCGGTGAAGCTGGAGCACGTGATCGGCGCGAAGCGGGTCAAGCGCTGGATCGAACTGCGCCGCGCGGCGTTCGTCGAAGGCAACGCCCCGCCGGGGCTCGACCCGCCCAAGGGCGTGCTGCTGCTCGGCGTGCAGGGCTGCGGCAAATCGATGCTGGCCAAGGCCATCGCCGCCGGCTTCGGCGTGCCGCTGCTGCGCCTGGATTTCGGCGCGCTCTACAACAAGTACCACGGCGAGACCGAGAAGAACCTGCGCGATGCGCTGGCCTCGGCCGAACAACTCGCGCCCTGCGTGCTGTGGATCGACGAACTGGAAAAAGGGCTCGCCAGCTCCGGCGGCGAGGACGGCGGCGTGTCCCGTCGCGTGCTCGGCACCTTCCTGACCTGGATGGCCGAACGCAAGGCGCAGGTGTTCATGGTCGCCACCGCCAACCAGGTGCAGGAACTGCCCGCGGAACTGCTGCGCAAGGGCCGCTTCGACGAGATCTTCTTCGTCGATCTGCCGAACCCCGAGGCCCGCGCCGAACTGTTCGCATTCCACCTGCAGCGCCGCAACGTCGATGCCACGGGCTTCGACCTGCCCGCGCTCGCCGCCGCCAGCGAAGGCTTCTCCGGCGCCGAGATCGAACAGGCGATCGTCGCCGCGCTCTATGCCGCCCACGCCGGCGGCCACGCCCTGAGCGATTTCCAGCTGCGCGCGGAACTGAAGAACACCCGCCCGCTGTCGGTATTGATGGGCGAACAGGTCGGCGAACTGCGCGAATGGGCCTCGGCGCGAACGGTGCCGGCGGATTGAGGCTGGCTCGATTCCGTCTTCTGCGCATCCATCGCGGACAGCAGGTTTCTCGCCTGTGCGCTGAATGGGCCGTGCCACTGCCGCAAAAAAGGAAAACCGCCTACGGCGCCCGTACGAACACGATGGTCTGTCCCGCCTGACGCAGGGTCATCGACGCGGCCGGACCCTCGCCCTCGGCGAATTCCAGTTCGGCGCCGACTTCGGGGATGGCGAACCGCGTCGGTGACGCGGCCCGGAGCGTGAAGGCGGGTTGCCCCGCGAGCTGCACGCGCAGATCGGCGCCTTCGAGAAAGGCCTTCATCGTCATTCCGGACACGCTGTAACTGCCGGTCAAACGCTCCAGGGCCGGTCGCGGCACGACGATCGTGGCCGCATCGGCAGGCAACGGCTCGTCGCTGCGCGCGCCGACCACGCCCTCGCCTTCACCGTTGGCGAAGAAACGCATCGCGACGACACGACCACTGCCGTCGCGCTGCAGGATCAGACGGTTGAAGCCATCGTCGTAGAGAAACTCATCGGCCGCGATCGGGATCAGGACCGAACGCGAACCGCCGCTGCGCTGCGCGGTCAGCCGCCCATCGACGACGCGCAGGGTGCGCGTGATGGTCGGGGTGAAGCGATAGACGCCTTCGGCCACCTTCAGTTCGGCCACGTCGACGGCGACGGACACCCGTGCCGGATACGGGTCGCCGAGCGCGAGCGCGGCGAGTCTGCGCGCGAGCGCCTCGGGACGTTCGCGACCGGGAAAGGTGTCGTCGTTCTCGAGCACCGCCACGGTGATGTCGGGCCCGGGCAGATAGCTCAGCTGCGTGGAGAAACCGAAGATGCCGCCGCCGTGCTGCAGTTGCGGACGATCGCGCACCGTGTCCACCGCCAGACCGAAGCCGTATCCCACGCCCGGTTGGGCGGCCTTGCCGACCGGCGTGATCATCTGTCGATACGTCTCCGGCTTCAGCACGCGACCTTCGTGCAGCGCCCGGTTCCAGATCAGCAGATCGTCGACGCTCGACACCAGCGCACCGGCGGCATGCGGCTGGGTCATGCTCAGCGGCATCGCCGGCACCGATGTCCCGCCGTCGAAGGTGTAGCCCTTCACCTGACGGGCGACGACCGCCGGGTCGTGTCCGTAGCCGGTATCGCGCATGCCCAGCGGCTCGAAGAAAGTCCGGCGCAGATACTCGTGCCACGGCTGTCCGCTCGCGGCCTCGATCAGCGCGCCGACCAGCACGTAGCCGGAGTTGTTGTACGCCCATTCCGCGCCCGGCTCGAAATCCACCGGCAGCGACTTGAACACGTCGATCAGCTGCGCGGTGGTCAGGTCGCTGCGGATCGGACCGGCCATGTAACCGGGAATGCCGGTGTAACTCTTCACGCCGGAGGTGTGATTGAGCAGTTGCAGGACGGTGATGCGCTCGCCGCCGGGATAGTCCGGCACGTATTTCGACAGCGGATCGTCGAGCTTCACCTGCCCGGCATCGACCAGCGCGAGCACGCCGGCCGCGGCGAACTGCTTGGTGATCGAACCGATGCGGAAACGGTCGCCGGGGGCGAGCGGCGTTCCCGCATCGAGATCGGCGCGCCCGCGCGCGCCGCGATAGAGGACGGTGTCGCCGCGCGCGACCAGCACCGCCACACCGGGCGCATCCTCGCGGAAATCGCGCGCCAGCATCGCTTCGATCCGCTGCGAAACGGCATCCGCCTCGGAAGACGCGACGACGTCGCGCGCCTGCGCATCGTGCGCCATCAACGGCACGCACAGCGCCAGGGACACCGACAGGGCCAGGGCATGACGCAACATTTCCGCTTCCTTTCGCGCGCCATCGCGCAGGGGGTGAATGCGATCAGTGTCCCCGATGAACACCGACCGTCCACGTGGCGAAAGTCACCGGGACGATCCGGCCAGTCGCCCCGGGCGTCCGGTCAGCGCATCGGCCGGCGCATCGGCATCGTTTCGTCGATCTCCGGCGATCCGCGGAGGGTCCACGCTGTCGCGCGTCCTGGCCGATCGGGCCGGACACCGCATCGCACGTCGTTCATCCCCATCGCACCGCCATGAACCGCGGGTCGCGCAACAGTCGCGCCGAGACCCGCGACGCCAGCATCTCGACCGGAAAGATCCCGGTGAAGGTCATGGGCATCCGGAACAGCGGGGCGGCGTACCGGGCCGTGAAGGACGGCCCGTTTCCACATCGTCGACACACCATCCCCGCCACGACATCCCGACGCAGCCTATCCACGCAACGACGGCGGACTCCAGCGTCATCACGCCGCGCCGACCAGCGCGCCATGCGGATCTGCCGGCGTTCATCCCAAGCCCGGGCGTGACGCTCATCCGCCGCTGAAATACGCGCGGCGCAGATCACCCGATCCACCGTCGTCGTAATGGCGCGCGAGCCAGTCCTCGGGATGCTCTGCCAGGAACGACGGGTCGCGCCGACGATTGAAGGTGAGCGACTCGCGGAAGGCATGATGGTCGAACAGGCGCCGGAACTCTCCGAGATAGATGTCGGCAACGCGGGTATCGCCGCGGATCACCAGCATATTCTCGTCGTTGCCGGTGATCGAAGGCACCGAAAAATTGGCGCTTCCGGTGATCACGACGGGGTCGTCGGACAGGGGATCGATCAGCGCGTATTTGGTATGCACGTACTCGACGTTGGTGCTCCAGGGATTGGCGTCCTCCTGCACCCAAGCGTCGAGCGTGTTGGCGACGATGCGATTGCCGACCGCAGCGATCACATTCGGCCGCTTGCGTGCCTCGCGCAGATTGTCGCGATGGCTCTGCGCAGAGCCCTTGCTGTCGAGCAGCATGCAACGCAGGCCGGCGCCATCCGTCAGGAACGCCGGCGCCAACTGGTTCACCAGACCAAATGGCAAGGTGATGAAGGCGGCCCTCGCGGCCGTCAGTTCGTCGCCGATGCGCAAGAGCAGCGACTCGTCGGGACGGGGCGAAAACAACGGCGTGGTGCCCGCCGGAATCGCACTCGCGCCGAGATCCGAAGCGGCGAGATTCGCAGGACGCAAAGCACCGGATGCGGGATCTTCGGCCAGACGCTCCCAGTCGTCGAGATACGCACGAGCGACCTTCGCGTCCTCGACCCAGTGACCGACGTTCGACTGTCCCCAGACACCATTGATCGACAGATTCATCGAGCCGGTCCACACCGCCTTCGGCTTTCCGTCGCACAGCAGCACGATGAATTTGTTGTGGGCGATGTTGGCGCGATTGCTGACGCGCCCGATGCTGCCGCGGAACAGCCCGGTCTTGCGCAGGGCGGCTTCGTTGCGCTCGGCCAGTTCCGCCTTGCGCGCATCGAAGACGATCCTTACGTCGGCGCCATTGCGTCGCGCCTCACGCAGCGGTGCCAGCACCCGCGGCTCATGGCATTCGTAGAGCGCGGCGCGCAGGGCCCAGCGTCCGTCCGCGGCCCGGGCGACGAAGCGCGAGAAGGCCTCGAACAAGCCGCGCGAGAGCCAAGCGTAGGCCTCATCACCCACCTCGTCAGGATCGCGTCTGCCGAACTTGCGCTCGTAGGCCTGCGAGGAGGCGGCGCCGCGGTTGAAGAAGATGCGATGCGCGGTAGCGTCGCGCTTCTCGGTGGTCACTCGCACGGAAACCGACTCGCGCTCGCTGAGGGATCCACCGTCTCTCCGCAGCGCGACGATGTCGAACGTGTAGGCCTCGCCCGGGCGAACGGTGTAGTCGGCCCACTGGAAGCTCTGGATCGGATGGTCGTGCGTCGACAGTGGTTCGACAGCCGTCCTGGATGCACCGACTCCCGGTTTGAAACGCTTCAGACCGCGGAGCCACTGCGATGCGCCCGACCGATCCTCGGTCCTGCGGATCGCGAACCCCATCAGTCCGCGGGCCCTGCGTTCGCTCATGTTCATGCCCAGCAACACCACGTCGCTGCCGGCCACGGCCAGCACGCGCAGGCCGTCGTTCTCGCTGTGCGCTCGCATCGCTTTCTCCCTGTTCGTGTCCTGGAACTTCGTGTCCTGGAACCGCCTGAGATCGATGTCGCGGGGAGCGTCCGCCGTCGTACCGGAAACCGAACGCCCGGTGATGCCGCATGTCCATGCTACGCCTGCACCGTGCGCACGGGGAACGCCGGGATACCGCATGATCACGATCGAAACGGCATCGGTCCGGCACCACGCCCCGGCCCAAGTGACGGCCTTGATCACAACCACCGACGCGATCGGTGCTGTCGATCGGCACTCTTGGTCGGCACTCTTGATCGACACACTGGATCGAGACGTTCGCACCATGCGGCGGCCCGCATCCGGCCGTCGACCCGCGATCCGGCGCGGCCGCTATCATGCGGGAGATCCCCCTTCCGGATGGACCCGCCTCATGCCGCACGCACTGCCGATGTCCCGGCCCCTGCCGACCTCGTCGCGACGGCCCTTGTCGCGACCGTCCCGGTGGCTGTCGTGCCTGCTGTCGATCCTGTCGGCGATCGCCGTCCCCGCGGCGGCGCAACCGTTCCCCCTTGCGCGCGAAGCCGCGCTGGATGACGCGACGCTGGCCCGGGCCATGCCGGCGCTGGCGGCGGCGGTCGAAGAGGTCTATCGCGACGAGGATCCCGAGCGCGCGCAGCTCAACCGGTTCCGGCTGCGGTTCCTCGCGGGCGATCACGCGGGTGCGATCGACGCCATCCACGCCCTGCGTCGGCTCCGGCGGGAAAAAGGCGTCGCGGGTGCCGAGACGCAATTCCTCCCGTACGAAATCCTGTCCACCGCGAAACGCGCGGAGGCCGCCGGCGCGCCGATCGACATCGCACTGCGGGATTCCTTCCGCACGCGCTACGGTGCGCTCGACGACCGCACCGCCTACCGGCTGAAGCCGTCGTTCGACGCGAACATGGCGCTAGCGCGCGAGGATCTGCGCAAGGCGCTGGCACCGGCGATGGACGTGGGCCGACTCGACCTGCCGCAGGTGCTGGAGCTGATCCGCCGTTACCAGTTCGTGCAGGCGTTCTCGACGCTCGCGCCCCATCTGCCCGCGCTGTTCGCCGAAGACGACGCCCGCCGGTATCGCATCGAACGCAACCTGTGGATCGCAATGCCCGACGGCACGCGCATCTCCGCCCTGGCGGTACGGCCCACCTCGGCCGGGGGACCGCTGCCGACACTGTTCCAGTTCACGATCTACGCGAATCCGGATTGGCTGCTGGCGGATGCGACGTGGGCGGCCGCGCACGGCTATGCCGGCGTGGTGGCGGTGACGCGCGGCAAGTCCCTGTCCGGTGACCCGGTCGCGCCGCCATCGCAGCCGGTGCATCCCTTCGAGCACGACGGCGCCGATGCCGCCGCGACGATCGCGTGGATCGCGCGGCAACCGTGGAGCGACGGTCGCATCGGCATGTACGGCGGCAGCTACAACAGCTTCGCGCAATGGGCGGCGGCGAAGCATCGCCCGCCCGCGCTGAAGGCCATGGCGACCTCGGCCAGCGTCGCACCGGGGATCGACGTGCCGATGCAGGGCAACGTGTTCCTGAATTTCATGTATCCGTGGCCGCATTACACCACCGCCAACGCGACGCTGGACGAGGCGACCTACGGCGATACGGACCGCTGGCAGGGACTCGACCGCGCGTGGTATGCCCGCGGCGTGGCGTATCGCGACATGGACACGCTCGACGGCACGCCCAATCCGGTGTTCCGGCGCTGGCTGCAACATCCCCGCTACGATGCCTACTGGCAGGCGATGATTCCCTACCGCGAGGAGTTCGCGGACATCGACATTCCGGTGCTGGCCACGACCGGCTATTTCGATGGCGGCCGGGTCGGGGTGCAGTACTACTTCGACGAGCACACGCGATACAACGCGAATGCCGACCACACGCTGGTGATCGGCCCCTACGGCCACATCGTGATGCAGCAGGGCGCGCTGCGCCATATCGAAGGTTACGACGTCGACCCGTCGGCGATGATCGACCTGCCCGGACTGCGCCTTGCCTGGTTCGATCACCTCTTCAAGGGCGCGCCGAAACCCGCGCTGCTGCGCGACCGCGTGAACTACCAGGTGATGGGCGCCGATACCTGGAAGCACGCGCCATCGGTGGCGGCGATGTCGAACGGATCGTTGCGGCTGTATCCGCAGACCGTGAAGGCCGAGGACGGCACCTAC
>JAYRTK010000015.1:4701-22249 GCA_041919595.1 Lysobacteraceae bacterium | reverse complement strand
AACGGGCGGTGCCGGACACCAGATTCTGGTTGGTGAGTTCGTTGACCGCGTTGGTCAGCGCCATGCCGGGCATCAGCACGATCAGCGAGGAAATGATCACCGTGTTGAGATTCAGCGGGCCGATGAAGCTGGCCACCGCCACCGCGATCGCACCGGCGAACATCGCCGAGATCGCGTCGCTCGCTTCCTTCAGCCGCGGCCGGTTGTGGGTGGCCCAATCCAGCGTGCCCAGCAGCAACCCGGTGACGCCGGCGGTCGCGATGTCCAGCCACGGCAACCGCCACAGCCCGGCGACCGCCGCCGCCGAGAGACCGAAAGCGAACACCGCCATCGCCCGTCCGCGCCAACCGCCGGGACGATCCAGCGCCCGCAGCGCCTCGTGCCCCGCTTCCAGATCGAGCGCACCACTCATCACCGCCTCGGCGATGCGGTCGGCTTCACCGAGCTTGTAGAGGTCGGTCTCGCCGGGCGAGAGCCGGACCACGCGCACGATATCGCGATCGCGACGGCCACCGCCGGCTTCGCCGAAGGACAGGATCATGCCGGTCGGATTGGACCAGGCGCCGCACTCCAGTCCGAGTCTGCCCGCGACCGCGGTCACGGCGCCTTCGAGACGGTGGGCGGTGGTGCCGTAGGCATGAAGGCGTCCTGCCAGTTCGACCACGAAATCGACGCGGGCCGCGTGATCGTGGCGCTGCAGGGCGGCGTTCATGGCGGCACGGGAATCCTGCGGGACGGCGGGTGCGGCATGGTACCCGATCGCGGCCGCGGATCAGGCCTGCAGCCGCCGCATCAACGCGGCGACGAAGCGGTCGTCCGCACCCGGCGATTCGGCGAAGAACAGCGAGGGCTCGGTCAGCTCCAGCTCGAGCAGCCGCGGCGCGCCCGCGGCGTCGCGGATCAGGTCGACGCGGGCGTACAGCGGCACGCCGCCATCGCGTTCGCGCAACGCGGCGAGCACCGCTTCGCCGACCCGCAGTTCGTCGGCCTCCGGCATGCGCGGCGCGATCGCGTCCGGAAGCCCGGTGTGATCGACCGCCGCCGCGTCCGGACGCAGCAGCGCCGCCTTGCGGATCGCGTGACTGAACACGCCGTCGAAATACAGCAGCGCGGTCTCGCCGCGGGTATCGACCGCGTCGAGATACGGCTGCAGCATCGCGGCACGCCCGGCCGTGAGCAGCGCGCCGATCTGATTCGCGGCGGCGAAGGTCTGCTCCCGCCGGTAGCGGCAGGTGTCGTGCGAGCCGGCGCTGATCGCGGGCTTGACCACGAACCCGGCGGCATCGTGATGCGCGGCGAGGAAGGCGTCGAGCAGCGCCAGAGGCTCGGCGTCGGCCTCGCTGGCGGCCGGGAGATCCTGCCCGGCATCGGGCGTGATGAAGCGCGTCGGCACGACCGGAACACCGGCGGATTCCAGGTCCGCCAGATAGTGTTTGTCGGTGTTCCAGCGCACGAGATCGACCGGGTTGAACAGCCGGCTGGCGCGGGACACGCGCTCGCACCAGCGCAGAAAGGCGTCGCGATGCAGGTGGTAGTCCCAGGGCGAACGCAGCACGACCGCGTCGTAACGGGCCCAGGACACGGTGCAATCGTCCCAGGCGCGGACCTCGGCGCGCAGCCCGGCACGGGCGCAGGCGTCGAGCAGTGGCGGCATGTCGTCGTCCAGCGCGGCGGAGACGATGGCGGTGGCGAAGGCGATGCGGGTCATCGCGCCAGTCTAAGCCAACCCGGAACGGGGGCCTCCCGGTCGTGTCCGAACGGTCGTGTCCGAACGGTCGCCGGGCGACGGCCCCGGCGGGGGCGGCGGACGCGCAACATGCCCCAAAGTACGGTGTGCCGCGGTCTCGACCAGCCGGTAAACTTCTCCGTTCCACGGACCGCCCGTCCTTCCAGGAGTGTTCCCCATGCATCGCACGGTGCCGGCATGAGCCACCACAAACTCTATCCGAGCGCGGACGAGGCGCTGCGCGGCCTCGTCGCCGACCATCAGACGCTCGCGGTCGGCGGCTTCGGCCTCTGCGGCATTCCCGAAGCGCTGATCGCCGCCCTGCGCGACTCCGGCGTCACCGGTCTGACCGCGATCTCCAACAACGCCGGCGTCGACGGTTTCGGCCTCGGCATGCTGCTGGCGACCCGGCAGATCAAAAAGATGATTTCGTCCTACGTCGGCGAGAACAAGGAGTTCGAACGCCAGTTCCTGTCCGGCGAACTCGAACTGGAATTCAACCCGCAGGGCACGCTGGCCGAGCGCCTGCGCGCCGGCGGCGCCGGCATTCCCGCGTTCTACGTGCGCACCGGCTACGGCACGGTGGTCGCCGAGGGCAAGGAGACCCGTCAGTTCGACGGCCACTGGTACGTGATGGAAACCGCGCTCAAGGCCGACGTCTCGCTGGTCAAGGCGTGGATGGCCGACAAGGCCGGCAACCTGGTGTTCCGCAAGACCGCGCGCAACTTCAACCCGGCCTGCGCGATGGCCGGCAAGGTCTGCGTCGCCGAGGTCGAACACCTGGTCGAGATCGGCGACATCGATCCCGACCACGTCCATCTGCCCGGCATCTACGTCGACCGCATCGTGGTCAACCCGACGCCCGAGAAGCGGATCGAGCAGCGCACCGTGCGAGGAGAAAAATAATGCCCTGGACCCGCGAACAGATGGCGCAGCGCGCCGCGCTCGAGCTCAGCGACGGCGCCTACGTCAACCTCGGCATCGGTCTGCCGACCCTGGTGGCGAACTACATCCCCGACGGCATGGACGTGTGGCTGCAGAGCGAGAACGGCCTGCTGGGCATCGGCCCGTTCCCGACCGAGGCCGAAGTCGATGCCGACCTCATCAACGCCGGCAAGCAGACCGTCACCGCGCGCGCCGGCGCCAGCTACTTCGGCAGCCACGATTCCTTCGCGATGATCCGCGGCGGCCACATCGACCTGGCGATCCTCGGCGCGATGCAGGTGACGCACACCGGCGATCTCGCCAACTGGATGGTGCCCGGCAAGATGGTCAAGGGCATGGGCGGCGCGATGGACCTCGTCGCCGGCGTGAAACGCGTCGTCGTGCTGATGGAGCACACCGCGAAGAACGGCGAACACAAGATCCTGTCCGAATGCACCCTGCCGCTGACCGGCGTGGGCGTGGTGAACCGGATCATCACCGAGCTCGCGGTGTTCGACGTCACCGCTCACGGCCTGAAGCTGGCGGAAATGGCGCCCGGCGTGACCGAAGACGAACTGCGCGGGAAGACCGGCGTGCCGTTCGCGGCCTGAGCTCCGCATCGTCCCGCTTCGCCCACGAACGCCGGCTCACGCCGGCGTTCGCGTGTCCGGGGCCCGGGAGGTCGCGCTTCAGCGTCCCGGCACCCGGCAGCACCGCCGCGCCGCGCTCAGCGTGGCGCTGGTGGCGCCGCCGTTGCGCGCACCGCACAGGCCGCCGCCCTTATGCGTCAAATACACGATCGGCATCGACCACGAACTCGATTCGCAGTCGAGATGCACCGAGGTGTAGCCCGCCGCGCACGCCGGCGCGGCCGCCTGACCGGTCGCACCGGCGGCGATCGTGGTCGAGACATAGTTGGTGTCCAGACACTGCAACGCCGTCGTCCGCGGCGGCGCGAAGTAGCCGACGATATCGACCACGTAATCCGACGCGGCGAACGAGTAGATCGAGAAATCGAAGCTCGCGGCCGGGTTCGGAATCCTGGCGATGATCGCGTTGTTCACGATCGCGCCGGCGGCGTAGTTCACGCTGGCCGCATCGGGACGTGTCGTGTTGTAGGGGAACACCGTGGCGTAACCGGCGCCCGCGGGCACCACCGCGGTCACGTTCAGCGCGACCGCGGTGGGCACTTCGGACTGCAGGCCGCAATTGCCGGCGTTGCCGCCCTGGCCGGCGTAGCTGCTCTGCCCGGCCGCGTTGAAACTGCGGGTCTGGGTGGCGGCGATCGGGCCACCGGCGTTGCGCGTGTCGACGATCCGGCAGGGCGTGATCGGGGTGAACACCAGATCCTGGGTGAGGTCGCCCAGCGCCTTGGTCGCGACCGGGAACCGGCTCGCGGGGGTCTCCGGCATCGCCGCGGCGAGCGCATCGATCACGCGGTCGTCGTCGACCCGATGGCCGACGCCGGACAGCGCCGCCAGCGCACCTTCAAACGTATCGCGACGCACGGCCAGCCGCAGGTTGTCGGCATCGCCACGGGCGAAGGTCGGCACCATGCGCCGGCTCCACACGCGGACATCGACGCCGTACACGCGTTCGGCGTAACCGCCCCACTTCAGGACGAACGTGCGGATCAGGGCGGCGCGCTCGGCCGGACCGGCGGCGGCCCGCCCGGCGGGAGGCGCGGCCTGCAGCGGCGCGGCGAGGGACAGGACAGCGGCGAGTGCGACGGCGGTCGCGCGACGACGGCGGTGCGACATGGGGACTCCTTCCAGGCGGGGCGCACGCCAAGCGTGCGGACAAGAGGAACGCCGGCACCCGAAGGCCCGGCCCGACGCAAGGGAACCGCTTCCCGGGACCAGGCCCGGACGATGCTCCCCTCTGCACCGATCCCTTACAATGCCGGCATGCTGCCAGAGACGACGCCCCTCGCCAATCAGCTGTTGATCGCGCTGCCCGCGCTGGCCGATCCGAATTTTTCGCGCGCGGTGGCGCTGATCTGCCAACACGACGCCGACGGCGCGATGGGGCTGGTCATCAATCGTCCGTCCGAATACACCCTCGGCGAAGTGCTGGAGCAGATGGGGATCGACAGCACCGATCCGGCACTGCGCGAACGCCGCGTGCTCGCCGGCGGTCCGGTGCATCCCGAACGCGGCTTCGTGCTGCACGACGGCGACCTGCGCTGGGATTCCACGCTCGCGATCGCCGATGGCCTGTTCGTCACCACCTCGCGCGACGTGCTCGAAGCGCTGGCCCGCGGCGAAGGCCCGGCCCGCACCACGGTGGTCCTCGGCTGCGCCGGCTGGGGCGCGGGCCAACTGGAACAGGAACTGTCGGAGAACACCTGGCTCACCGCCGACAGCGACCCCGACCTGCTGTTCTCGCTGCCGCTGGAAGCGCGCTGGCAGGCCGCGGCCGGCAAGATCGGCGTCGACATGAGCCGGATGATCGACTACAGCGGCCATGCCTGAGCATGACGCACGCTGAATCGTTTCCGGCCGACGGCACCGTGCTCGGCTTCGATGTCGGCGCCCGACGCATCGGCGTCGCGGTGGACAGCGGCTTCGGCCTCGGCGCACGCGCGCTGGCCGTGGTCGACGTGCACGAGGAACAGATCGACTGGAAGACCATCGAGAAGCTGCAGCGCGAATGGCGCCCGGCGGGCTTCGTGGTCGGCGATCCGATGACCCTCGACGGCGGCGACCAGCCGATCCGCGCCCGCGCCCGCGCCTTCGCCCGCGAACTGCGCACGCGCTTCGGCCTGCCGGTCGCGATGATGGACGAACGCAACAGTTCGCAGGAAGCCGCGCGCCGTTTCGCCGCCGACCGTGCCGACGGCCGGCGTCGGCGCCGCGATGCCGATCTGCTGGACGCGGAAGCCGCGGCCGTGATCGTCGAACGCTGGCGGGCCGCACCGCAGGACGCCATTCACATCGAGGAGTGATCCGCCATGACCCTGTTCCCGAACACGCTCGGCTACAAGTCCGAACTGCAGACCGACTCCGACGGCGTGCTGCATCATCTGCTGACGCTCGATGGCGTGTCGCGGGCCACGATCGTGCGCCTGCTGGATCGCGCGCAGCAGTTCGTCGACGGCCAGGAAGCGCCGCGCGCCCTCGCCGGCACCGCGGTCTGCACCCTGTTCTTCGAGCCATCGACGCGCACCCGGCTGAGCTTCCAGCGCGCCGCGCAGCGGCTGGGCGCGGACGTGCTCAACTTCGATGCCGCCACCTCGTCGACGACCAAGGGCGAGACCGCGCGCGACACCCTCAGGAACATCGAGGCGATGGGCGTGCGCGGCTTCGTGATCCGCCACTCGCAGGACGGCGTGCTCAACGAGCTCGCGCGACACGTGCATCCGGACACCCGGATCGTGAATGCCGGCGACGGCCGCAGCGCGCATCCCACCCAGGGCCTGCTCGACATGCTGACCCTGCGCCAGGCCAAGGGCGATGACTTCTCGCGGCTGAAGGTCGCGATCGTCGGCGACGTGCTGCATTCGCGGGTCGCGCGCTCGGATCTGCACGCGCTGCGCACGCTCGGTGCGGGCGACGGACGTTCGATCGAAATCCGCGTCTGTGGGCCGGCCTCGCTGCTGCCGCCGGTCGACGGCAGCGGCGGCATGCTCCACGGCTGCACGATCACCCACGATTTCGACGAAGCGATCGAGGGCGCCGACGTGCTGATGATGCTGCGTCTGCAGCGCGAACGCATGGCGCAGGGACTGGTGACCTCGCTTGAGGACTATCACCGCGACTACGGACTCACCGAAGCGCGACTCGCGCGCGCCGCGCCCGACGCGGTGGTGATGCATCCCGGTCCGATCAACCGCGGTGTCGAGATCGACGACGCCGTCGCCGATGGCCCGCAGTCCCTGATCCTGCAGCAGGTGGCGAACGGCGTCGCCGTGCGGATGGCGGTGCTGGAGGCGCTGCTGGCCTGAGCCCTCGGCCGGTCGTCGTCAGCCGGCGGCCGGTTCCAGCGTCAGGCTCCGGCGCGTCCGCGGCCGGCTCGGGAAACTGTGGCGCAGGATGCGCCAGATCACACCGCCGAACTGTTTCGGCAGCGACCCGGTGTTGTAGTGTTGGCCGTAACGCGCGCAGATCGCGCGGACTTCGACCGCCATCGCCGCGTAGCGGTTCGCGGGCACGTCCGGATAGAAGTGATGTTCGATCTGATGACTGAGATTGCCGGACATCAGGTTCATCAGCCGGCCGCCGGTGAGATTCGACGAACCGCGCAACTGGCGCAGGTACCAGTGGCCGCGCGATTCGCCGATCGCCGATTCCTTCGAGAAGGTTTCCACGTCGGCGGTGAAGTGGCCGCAGAAGATGATGATGTAGGTCCACAGATTGCGCAGCACGTTGGCGACCGCGTTGCCGAGCAGCACCGGCAGGAAGAACGGGCCGGCCAGCAGCGGAAAGAACACGTAGTCCTTCAGCACCTGCCGCGCTATCTTGCGCCCGACCGGACGGAACTGTGCGCGCAGCTTCGCGAACGGCGTCTTGCCGGCGAACCAGCGGCCGATGCGCAGATCCTGGATCGCGATGCCCCATTCGAACAACAGCGCGAACACCACCGCGATCAGCGGCTGCGCGAGATAGAACGGCCTCCAGCGCTGCTCGGGGAAGATCCGCAGCAGGCCATAGCCGATGTCGTCGTCCATGCCGCGCACGTTGGTCCACGTGTGATGGCGGTAGTTGTGGGTCTTGCGCCAGTTGTCGCTGGTGCCGGCGATGTCCCATTCGTAGGTCCTGCCGTCCAGATGCGGGTCGCGCATCCAGTCGTACTGGCCATGGATGACGTTGTGGCCGAGCTCCATGTTCTCCAGGATCTTCGACAGCCCGAGCAGCAGGGTGCCGGCGATCAGCGCCGACAGCGGCGCGGGATGGAAGACATCGGCAAGCAATCCGCCCACGATCGCACCGGCCCACAGCAGCAGGCGGCCGGCGAAGCCGGTCCAGCGCACCGCGGCGTAGACCCTGCGGATGTAATCGGCGTCGCGCTGGCCGAGCGTGGCGACGGTGCGCGCGCGCAGCGCGTCGAGTTCGCGGCCGAAGCGTTCCAGTTCGTCGTGGGACAGCGGGCGGTTGTGCGGCGTGGTCATGGGATCAGAGCTCGAGAGTGAGGTCGCTGCGCGCGCTGTTGACGCACAGGCGCAGCGCGGAGGCCGGCTCGTGTTCGACATCGCCGGTGTGCAGATGGCGGGTGGTGCCGGCGCGTTTGCCGCAGGCGCAGGTGTTGCAGATGCCCATGCGGCAACCCGATGCGGGCTTGAGGCCCGCGGCCTCCAGCGCGGTCAGCAACGACACGCCGCGCGGCACGTCGAGCGTGCGCCCGCTCAGCGTCAGCGTGAGCGTGACTTCGCCGGTGTCCGCGTCGTCGTCGGCGATGCGCGGCGGCGGTGTGAACGCTTCGGCCCGGAAGGCGACCGCGCGTTCTTCCGTCGACGCCCGCGCAGCGGCCACGAAACCGTCCGGGCCGCAGGCGAAGATGCGGCGCCGATGCAGATCCGGCACGAACGCCGACAGCTGCGCGGCGTCGATGCGGCCGTGCCGGAATTCCGGGAAGGCATCGTCGCGCGTCAGCAGCAGATCGAAATGAAAATCCGGATGGCGCGCGGCCAGCGCGCGCAGTTCGTCGACGAAGCAGAGCTCGTCGCGGGTGCGGGCCCAGTACATGAGCGAGATCGGGACCGGCATGCCCGCAGCGGCCTGCGCGCGGATCATCGCCATCAGCGGGGTGATGCCGCTGCCGCCGGCAAGGAACAGCCAGCATCCTTCCGGCGGATCGGGGAGCGTCATCTCACCGAAGGCCGGACCGAGCGTCACCACATCGCCGATCTTCGCGTCGCGGCAGAGGTGCTGGCTGAGCCGGCCGCCCGGAATCGCCTTCACGGTGATCGCGATCCGGCCATCGGCGCGCGGCGCATCGCTCAGGCTGTAGCTGCGGACGATGCGCGTGCCGTCGATCTCCGCGCCGACGTTCAGATGCTGCCCCGGCCGGAACCCGGCCCAGTGGCGGTTCGGCTGCAGCAGCAGGGTCGTGCTGTCGCTCGATTCGACCCGGCGACCGAGGATGCGGGCCTGCGGACGGTCCCAGGCCCAAGCCGGATGCAACCGCGAAGCCCAGAAATCGAAGACCGCCGGGGCCACCAGACGCCCTCCGAGCCGCTGGAGCAGAGAACGACGGGGGGAGGCGGCGGGACGGGCGACAGCGTTCATGGCCTGCACTATACAGACGAGAATACGTTTGTCTATACAACTGTATATTTTCTGTCGGGGCTATGATGCAGATCCGCCCTGCCCGGTGCCGCCTGCCCGTGACGTCCTCGCTTCCCACCGACAGCGTCGATCTCGACACCCCTTCCGGGCGGAAGACCTCGATTTCACGCGACGACCTGCTGGCCGCGGCCCTGCGCCTGATCGGCCCGCACCGCAGCGTCTCCACCCTGAGCCTGCGCGAAGTGGCGCGCGAGGCCGGCATCGCCCCGAACAGCTTCTATCGCCAGTTCCGCGATATGGACGAACTGGCGGTGGCCCTGATCGACCTCGCCGGCCGCTCGCTGCGCAAGATCGTCGGCGCCGCCCGGCACCGCGCGGCGACCCAGCGCGGCATCGTCCGCGGCTCGGTCGAAACCTTCATGCAGCAGGTCCGCGCCGACGACAAACTGCTGCACGTGCTGTTGCGCGAAGGCACGGTGGGGTCCGATGCGTTCAAGCAGGCGGTCGACCGCGAACTGACGTTCTTCGAAGACGAACTGCGCACCGATCTCGTGCGCCTGGCCGCGGCCGAAGGTGCGGTGATGCACGAACCGGCGCTGGTCTCGAAGGCGATCACCCGACTCGTGTTCGCGATGGGCGCGATGGCGATGGATCTGCCGCCGGAGCGCGATCGCGAGCTGATCGATCAGCTCAGCACGATGGTGACGATGATCATTTCCGGCGCGCGGGTGATGGCGTCGAAGTCGAAACCGAAGGACTGACGGCGCGGCCTCATCGCCGCCGCTGCGCGAACAGCCACGACCACAGCTCGGGCGTTTCCGAATAGGCCGGATCCCAGCTGTTGTGGTTGGCCTCGGAAAATTCGGTGTAGCGCGCCTCGCCGCCCGCGGCCCGCAGCGCGGCGGACACCGCGCGCGATTCGCCCGGCGGCACCACATCATCCTTCGCGCCGTGGAAGATCCACACCGGCAGATGTTTCAGCCGCTGCGCCAGCGCCGCCGGCTTGTCGGCGGCGTCGCGCAGCGGGCCGACGAACAGGTCGCGTTCGGCGCGCGGCGCGGTCAGGCCGCCGCAGACCGGCACCAGCGCGGCGAAGCGGCGCGGCTGCATCAGCGCCAGTTCCCAGGTGCCGTAGCCGCCCATCGACAGCCCGGTGAGATAGGTACGATCGGGATCGCCGCCGAATTCGGCGCTGGCCGCATCGAGCGCGGCGAACGCGATCTCGGCGGCGACACCGTTCCAGTCCTGTCCCTCGGGCGCCTGCGGAAACACGGCCAGCGCCGGAAAGCGGTCCGCGTGCGCACGCACGTACGGCCCGAGGCCGACCCGCGTGGGCTTCTCACCGTCGTCGCCGCGCTCACCGGTACCGTGCAGGAACAGGACCGTCGGCAGCGGCGCGCCGCTGTCCCGCCGCGCGGGCACGAACACGCGATAACGCCGGTCCACGCCATCGACGCGCACCGTGCGCTCGACGAACGCACCGGCTTCGGGTTCTGGGGCGGACACCGTCGCGCATCCGACCGGAACCATCGCGGCCATGGCGAGGATCAACGCACGTAGACCCGGTATTCCCATGGTTTCAGTTCCATCGTGGTCGAGGCGTCGAGTGTCGCGGATTCGCGACTGAAATGCTCGATGTAATCGCCATGGAACAAGGTCTGCGCGAAACGCACCGACTGCGGCTGCGCGGAGAGGTTGAAAACCGCGAAGACCTTGCCGTGGTCGTCCTGGCGGACGAAGCTCAGCACCTGCGCGAGTCGATCATTGGGCACATGCACCATCATCGCGCCCCAGCGCCCGTTCCACAGCGCGGAGGTGTGCTTCTTCAGACGGATCAGATCGGCGTACCGATCGCCGTTCGGATGCGGACGCCAGGCGATCGGATCCTTCTCGAAAAAGGCCAGGCGCTTCGGATTCCCCGCTTCCTGACCGTTGTAGATCATCGGGATGCCGTCGGCGACGAACGACAGCACCATCGCCGCGTCCAGCGCATCGCCGAAGGCCTCGAACTCGGTGCCCTCCCAGCTGTTCTTGTCGTGGTTGCTGACGAAATTCATGCGCATGCCGCCACGCGGGTAATAGGCTTCGTTCCATGAGTAGTACGTGTACA
This sequence comes from Lysobacteraceae bacterium, assembly GCA_041919595.1. GTDB lineage: Bacteria > Pseudomonadota > Gammaproteobacteria > Xanthomonadales > Xanthomonadaceae > Lysobacter_I. The sequence continues at coordinate 11,262 of JAYRTK010000015.1, read as the reverse complement.
GGCGGTTGACGTCGGCCTTGCCCTGCGCGATCTGGTGCATCGCGTCGTACCAGCTCCAGGCGTAGGTCGCGTCGAAGGCGCGCGCGTGCAGATCGCGCGACTCCCATTCGGCCAGCATGAACACGGGTTTGATCGCATCGAGTTCCGTGCGCAGGTTCTCCCAGAACTCCAGCGGCACGAATCCGGCCACGTCGCAGCGATAACCGTCGACGCCGATCTCGCGCACCCAGTAGGCCATCGCGTCGGTCATGTACTTCCGCAGTCCGGGCTGGCGGTAGTCGAGATTGATGATGTCCGACCAATCCCACCACGGCGTCGGATGGAAGTCGCCCTTCCAGTCGCGGGCGTACCACTCGGGATGCTGCTCGACCAGCGGATTGTCCCAGGCGGTGTGGTTCGCGACCCAATCAAGGATCACGCGCATGCCCTGCGCGTGCGCGGCGTCGACGAAGCGTTTCAGATCGTCCTTCGTGCCGAACTCGGGATTCACGCCGTAGTAGTCGCGCACCGCGTACGGACTGCCGAGCGTGCCCTTGCGGTGCTTCTCGCCGATCGGATGCACCGGCATCAGCCACAGGATGTCCACGCCGAGCGCCTTCAGCCGCGGCAGCTCGCGTTCGGCCGCGCGGAAGGTGCCCTCGGGCGTGAACTGTCGGGTGTTGATCTGATACAGCACCGCGTGCTTCGCCCAGTCCGGATTGCGCAGCGTCACATAGGGGCGCGGGCGGTAGCGGGGATCGTCGGCAGGGTTGGCGGCAGGACCGGCAGCGTTCACGGTGGGCGGGGAGGCGGCGGAGACCACGGCAGACGCGGCCGCGACCACCATGAAGATCAGGGCGAGTACGAACGAACGCATGCGGAACTCCGGAATCGTTTCGGGTGTTTACGCCCGCCCTCCGGTGGAATCAATCCGAAATCGATTGCAGCGGACGCCACGGACCGTTCAGATCCCGGCCGGACATTCCCCGGCACCCACCCGGGCCGCTCGTCGTCCCGGGCGAGTGCGGCGGTCTTCCCGTCGTCGCCGATACGCACGTACTGCAGACACTTGAAGCCGCGCAGATCGAAGGCGACGCCATCCTTCCGGCGCACCTTGCGATACAGGCTCCGGAGGCCGGCGAGATGGCCGCGCACCTCGTACAGCGCATCGACGGCCGGCGAAAGGCCGCCAAGGTTGCGGAACGCGCGATGCAACCGTTCCGTCAGGACATCGAGAGCGTCGTGATCGAGAGCTTCGCGATCGCCCTCCGCTTCGCGCCTGCGGTCAGTTCAGCAGCACCAGGGTCGCGAGTCCGAGGAAGCTCAGGAAACCGACGACATCGGTGACCGTGGTCAGCACCACGCCGCCCGCCAGCGCGGGATCGACGTTCATCCGCTTGAGCGTCAGCGGGACCAGCACGCCGGCCAGCGCCGCGGCGACGAGATTGATCGCCATCGCCGCACCGATCACCAACCCGAGCTTCGCGTCCTGGAACCACAGCGCGGCGACGATGCCGACCACGATCGCCCAGACGATGCCGTTGAGCAGGCCGACCATCACTTCCTTGTTCAGCACGGCGCGCAGATTGCCGCGCGCGACCTGGCCGAGCGCGAGGCCGCGGACCATCAGGGTCAGAGTCTGGGTGCCGGCCACGCCGCCCATGCTGGCGACGATCGGCATCAGCACCGCCAGCGCGACGATCCGCTCCAGCGTGCCCTCGAACCGGCCGATCACCCACGATGCGAGGAACGCGGTCGCGAGATTGATGCCCAGCCAGATCGCGCGCCGCTTGGCCGCGCGCGGCACCGGGCTGAACAGATCCTCGTCCTCGTCCAGACCCGCGGCGCCCAGCGCCTGGTGCTCGGCCTGATAGCGGATGATGTCGACCACGTCGTCGATGGTGATGCGGCCGAGCAGCACGTTGTTGTCGTCCACCACCGGGGCGCTGATCCAGTCGTGGTCGGAGAACATCCGCGCGACCTCGTCGGCGGACTCCTCCACGCCGATGGCGGGCTGCTCGTCGTCGACCAACTGGTTGATCGGCGTGCTCGCGTCGCGGGTCAACAGCGACTGCAGCGCGATCCGGCCCAGATACTGATGACGGCGACTGACCACGTACAGATGATCGGTGTGTTCCGGCAGTTCGCCACGCAGGCGCAGATAGCGCAGGACCACGTCGACGGTGGTGTCGGCGCGCACCGTCACCACGTCGGGATTCATCAGGCGACCCGCGCTGTCCTCGTCGTAGGACAGCACCTGCTCCAGGCGCTCGCGGTTCTCGCGGTCCATCGACTTCAGGACTTCGTCGATCACCGTGTCCGGCAGATCCTCGACCAGATCGGCCAGATCGTCGATGTCGAGGTCCTCGACCGCCGCGACCAGTTCGTCCGGGTCCATGTCCGCGATCAGGCTCTCGCGCACGTCCTCGCCGACGTGCACCAGCACCTCGCCGTCGTCCTCGGGATCGACCAGCCCCCAGACCACGCCGCGCTTGCCGGGCGGAAGGGATTCGAGCAGGTTGCCGATCTCGGCCGGGGACAGCGTGTTGACCAACCGCTTCACCGGCCCCAGACGCCCGCTGTCCAGCGCGTCCGAAAGCAGACGCAGCTGTCGCGCGGTCTTGTCGTGGCGGATGGTCTCGGCCATGCGGGGCTTCCGTAGGCGGGCATCGCACCATCGTGGCGCGACAGGGTCAGGTGTCCATGCGGGCATTATCGCCCGGCATGGGAGGCCCTGCCCACCCCCTTGCCATCGGATCGTGTCGCGTCCCTCGACAGCTCGACGATTCCGCAGCTCCGGGCATCATCCTCGTCTCCGCCATCACGGGCGCCCGCAAGGCGGCCTGCTGCTGCGACGGCTGCGATGCCGTCAGTGACAGCGGATCACACCCCGTCCCCACCCCGCCCCGGACACCCCCAATTGAGGATCGGGGTCCCGGCCGGCAGGACGCGGCGGAACATGTCGACGCGGGAGGATTTCGGATTCACCACGACGGGTTTGCGCGCCGCCTGCAGCAGCGGCAGATCGGCGCTGCTGTCGGAGTAGGCGACCTCGACCGGGCCGCCGTAGCCGGCATCGGCGAGCATCCGCATCTTCATGCGGTGATGGCAGTGGCGCACCGCGACGATGGCGCCGTATTTCGGGCCCACCTGGGTGCCGATGACCGGCAGGTCCTCGTGCGCGACGAAGGCGAGGATGGCGCGGGCGAGTTCCGGCGGCGCGCCGGTGGCGACGATCACGCGGTCGCCGGCTTCGCGGTGCCGGCGCAGGACATCGAGGGCGATCGGCAGCAGGCGCGCCTTGATCGCGTCGACATGCGCGGCGACATAGCGATCGGTGGCGGCGTCGAAGTCGACGACCGTGCGCATGCCGAGCGTACCGATCCAGACGAACGCGGAAATGCCGCGACGACGCGTCGGCAACCACGCGACCATCGGGCCGAACACCGGTGCGACCAGCAAGGCCAGCGCCTTGCGCCACCAATCGCGTTCGATCAGCCACTTGAACAGGTGACTGCCGGAATCGCCGTCGTACAGCGTGTGATCGAAATCGAAGACGACGAGCGGCGCATCGGCCGCGGGTACGGGATAACGGGCTTCGCTCATGCGCGGATCAGGACGGGAAGAAAAGACGCTGCAGGGCCGCGCCCGGATCCGGGTCGCGCATGAAGGATTCGCCGACGAGGAAGGTGTCGACGCCGGCGGCGAGCATCCAGTCGACATCGTCGCGGGTGGCGATCCCGCTCTCGGTGACGAGGATGCGGTCCGGCGGCACCGCGTACTTCAGCGACAGCGTGGTCGCGAGCGACACCTCGAACGTCCGCAGATTGCGGTTGTTGACGCCGATCAGCGGCGCGCGGCCGCCGATCGCGGGCAGGCGCAGCGCGCGCTGCAGCTCATCGGCGTCGTGGACCTCGACCAGCACGTCGAGGTCGATGGCCATCGCTTCGCGATACAGCATCTGCAGACGCGCATCGTCGAGCGCGGACACGATCAGCAGGATGCAGTCGGCGCCGAGCGCGCGGGCTTCGACGATCTGGTACGGATCGACGGTGAAGTCCTTGCGCAGCACGGGCAGCGCGCAGGCATCGCGGGCCTGCTGCAGATAGGCATCGGCGCCCTGGAAGAAATCGATGTCGGTCAACACCGACAGGCAGGCGGCGCCGGCGGCCTCGTAGCCGCGCGCGATCGCGGCGGGATCGAAGTCGGCGCGGATCACGCCCTTCGACGGGCTCGCCTTCTTCACTTCGGCGATCACCGCCGGAAGACCGGCGTTGCGTTTCGCTTCGATCGCGGCGACGAAGCCGCGCACGGGCGGCGCGTCGGCGAGCCGTGCGCGCAGCGCGTCGAGCGGCAAGCGCGCGCTGCGCTCGGCGACTTCTTCGGCCTTGCGGTCGAGGATGCGCTGGAGGACGTCCGCGCGTGCGGCAGGAGCATCTTGACTCGTCATGCGGCTTCCGGGGTCATGCGGTCTTCGTGAACCAGTCGTAGGCGCGTTCGACCTTCGCGACGCGGGTGATGTAGCGGGTATACCAGTCGCTGCGGCCGCGGTCGCGGATCGCCGCGTGTTCGGCGTGATGCTTCCAGGCGAGGATGTCGGCCTCGCTGCGCCAGTAGCTGAGGGTGATGCCGACACCGTCGGCGCCGCGCGCCGATTCCATGCCGAGATAGCCCGGCTGTTGCGCGGCCAGCGCGGCCATCGCGTCGGCGGCCTCGGCGTAGCCCTCGGCGTCGGCGTCGTTGCGCTGCGAGGTGAACATCACCGCGTAGTACGGCGGCGCGGGCGTGTTCGCGAACGATGCGTCGCTCATGTCCCGGCCAGCGCGCAGGTGGTGGCGATGAAATGTTCGAGCTTGGCGCGGGCGTCGCCACTGGCGATGGCGGCGCGCGCGGCGTCGATGCCGTGGGCGACGGTGTCGGCGACACCCGCGACGTACAGCGCGGCGCCGGCGTTGAGACAGACGATGTCGCGCGGCAGGCCGGGCGTGTTGTCCAGCGCTTCGAGCAGCATCGCCTTCGATTCCGTCGCATCCTCCACCCGCAGATTGCGACTGGCGGCCATCCCAATGCCGAAGTCCTCGGGATGCAGTTCGTACTCGTGGACCTTGCCGTCGCGCAGTTCGCCGACCAGGGTGGCCGCACCCAGCGACAGTTCGTCCATGCCGTCGCGGCCCCAGACCACCAGCGCGCGCTCGGCGCCCAGTTCCTGCAGCACGCGCGCCTGGATGCCGACCAGGTCGGGATGGAACACGCCCATCAGGATGTTCGGCGCGCCGGCCGGATTGGTCAGCGGGCCGAGGATGTTGAAGATGGTGCGCACGGCCATTTCGCGACGCACCGGCGCCACCACCTTCATCGCCGGGTGATGCACCGGCGCGAACATGAAGCCGATCCCGGTCTGCTCGATGCACTGCGCGACCTGCGTCGGCTGCAGTTCGATCTTCGCGCCCAGCGCCTCGAGCACGTCGGCGCTGCCCGACTTCGAGGACACGCTGCGATTGCCGTGCTTGGCGACCTTCGCGCCGGCCGCGGCCACCACGAACATGCTGGCGGTGGAGATGTTGAAGGTGTGCGCGCCATCGCCACCGGTCCCGACGATGTCGACCAGCCGCTCGCGCTGGTGCACGTCGACCTTGTGCGAGAACTCGCGCAGCACCGAGGCCGCGGCGGCGATCTCGCCCACCGTTTCCTTCTTCACGCGCAGTCCGGTGAGGATCGCCGCGGTCATCGACGGCGAAACTTCGCCGCGCATGATCTGGCGCATCAGTTCGACCATCTCGTCGTGGAAGATCTCGCGGTGCTCGATGGTCCGCTGCAGGGCCTGTTGTGGCGTGATCGACATGCGTGTCCGTCTCGGGGCGGGCACCGCGGTCAGGCGGCGCGGGCGAGGAAATTCTTGAGCAGGGCGTGGCCGTGCTCGGTCAGGATCGATTCGGGATGGAACTGCACGCCTTCCACCGGATGATCGCGATGGCGCAGCCCCATGATCTCCTCGACGCTGCCGTCGTCGTTCTCGGTCCAGGCGGTGACTTCGAGCGCGTCGGGCAGCGTGTTGCGGTCGACGACCAGCGAGTGGTAACGGGTGGCTTCGTAGCCGTCGGGCAGACCGGCGAACACGCCCTTGCCTTCGTGGCGGATGCGCGAGGTCTTGCCGTGCATGATGCGACCGGCGCGGACCACGTCGCCGCCGTAGGCCTGGCCGATGCTCTGATGACCGAGGCACACGCCGAGAATGGGGATGCGGTCGCCGAGCCGGCGGATGACGTCCACCGACACGCCGGCCTCGTTGGGCGTGCAGGGGCCGGGGGAGATGACGATGCCCGTCGGCGCCAGCGCTTCGATCTCGTCGACCGTCAGCTCATCGTTGCGCACGACCCTGATCTCGGCGCCGAGCGCCTGCAGGTACTGCACCAGATTCCAGGTGAAGCTGTCGTAGTTGTCGAGCATCAGGATCACGACAGCGGTCTCGCAACGCATGGGGGATGCGCAATGTAGCAGAACCCCGGCGGGCGGCCCACGCCACGCGCCCCGGGCGGCTCGCCGGATGCGGCCGCCGAGGCCCGGTCAGAGCTGGCGCAACTG
>JAYRTK010000015.1:0-4691 GCA_041919595.1 Lysobacteraceae bacterium | reverse complement strand
CGGCTCTTGCGCGGGCCGGGACGAACCTCGACGACGAAGCCGTCCGTGGTCGCCGAGCGCACGTAGAGCCGGAAGGCGAGATCCGGAGAGGTCCAGATTTCGCCGACCTTGAGCATGCTGCCTTCGTTGTTGGCGCGATTGGCCGGCGGCACGTCGGTGTCGATGCTCCAGGCCGGCTCCGATCTCGAGGTCTGCACTTCGTGCACGATCACCGCGTCGCCGGCGAGCCGGTTCTCGTAATTGCCGGTGCGCTTGCGCACTTCGACCGTGTAGTAGCGGGTCGTCTGATCCGGATAGTTCAACACCAGCATCTGCGTGTTGCCCGAACCGGGCAGGCTGGCGCGGTCGAGCGCGAAGGACGTCGCGCCGGTGCCCGCGGTCACCGTGCGCTTGCGTGCGGTCGCGACCCAGCCCAGACGATTCCGCGAGTAGATGCTGATGTGTTTCGGCAACGTGCCGTAAGTGGCGTTGGAGACACCGTTGTTCCAGGAATCGCTCATCACGTCCCACGGGTTGTCGTAGGGGTCGGTGTCCTTGTCGGAATTGTTCGCGTGCGGCAGACCGTAGGCATGGCCCATCTCGTGCGAGAGCGGCGCGAGGTTGTTGAACGACCACGGCGGGTTCCAGGTCGTGCTCCAGCACTTGTTGACGCCATCGAGCATGGCGCAGCGGCTGCCGCCCCAGGCGAAGCCGTCGAGATCGCCGTTGAACATCATGTTCACGCCCTGCAGGCCGCCGTTCGCGGCGAAGTTCACGTTGGCATCGTGGGCGGCGATGCAGTCCTGGAACAGCTTGGTGAGGTCGGCCTTGTCCTTGTTGGTCGCGGTGTCGAGCGCGACGTAGTACGAACGCGGCTGCGGCAGCGTGGCCCAGCCGTAGGCGGCGCTGCCGGCCAGATTGATCTGGCCGTACGACACTTCCTGCCAATAGTGATCCAGCTGGCCCGCGGCGGTGCCGTACTGGCCCTGGAAGAAACTCTGCGGTTTCTGCTCGGTGGCGATGTCGTTGAACTTGCACATCAGCGTCGCCCAGACGGTGACGCCGGCGATCTTGCCGGGAAATTCTCCGGCCTTGGACGGCGACAGATCGCCGATCGGCACGATCGCATCGATGACCCTGGTCGCGCCGGTCCGTGCGCCGCCCTTGGTCGCGACCGGAGTCGTCGACACCGCCACCCGCCGGCCGTACAGCGCGTAGAGGTCCTCGGCGGCGCGCAGCGCCTGAGCGGGATCGAGCGCATGGCGTCCGCCGAAATCGTCGACCAGCGTCGCGCGGAACACGCCCGGAGACGGGCTCGCGGCGCCGGCATCGCCCCATTCCAGTTCCAGCCGACCGATCATCGGCGCCGTCGCGGCGCGATCGGCTGCGACGACACCCTCGACGTTGCGTTCGGAGAAGCCATCCGTGCGGCGGGCATCGATGGTCGCGGCGCCCGACAGGGCCGCGGCCGCGATGGAACAGAAGAGGAACAGGCGCATGGCGGACCCCGATGGCGACGGCGTCAGGATGCTAGCACCCGGTGCGGAAGCGCTCCGCGACACAGGCCCCGGTTCGGATGGACGGGACCTGGCGGTCGCCGCACGGCAATGCGCCCCGGCCGCAACCCCATCCGGGTCGATGTCGCCGCAGCCTGGCGCCAGTCCCGGCGACCGGGCACGGTAAGCTGTCGCGCTCCCCTGCCGCCCCTGCCGCCATGCCCTATCTCGAACTGTCCCTGCGCTGCCGCGAATCCGAACAACCGCGCTACGAGCACGCGCTCGAAGACGTGGGCGCGCTGGCGGTGACCCTGCTCGATGCCGACGCCGAGACACCGAACGAGCGCGCGATCCTGGAGCCCGGCGTCGGCGAGATGCCGATCTGGGGCGAGGTGGCGCTGTCGGCGCTGTTCGAGGCCGACGCCGACCCGCTGCTGCTGCTCGCTGCGCTGGAAGCCTTCGATCCCGAGCTGGACTGGTCGCAGGCCGGCTTCCGCAAGGTCGAGGACCAGGATTGGGAACGCGCCTGGATGGACCAGTACGTGCCGCTGCGTTTCGGCGAACGCACCTGGATCGTGCCCTGGAACCAGGCGCTGCCGGACGGTGCCGATGCCCCCGATGCCGCGGTCGTGCGGCTCGATCCGGGCCTGGCCTTCGGCTCCGGCACCCATCCGACCACCTCGCTGTGCCTGCAATGGCTGGATGGACTGGCCGCACGGGGCGAACTGCAGGGCCGCGCGGTGCTGGATTTCGGCTGCGGCAGCGGCATCCTCGCGCTGGCCGCGCTCAAGCTCGGCGCCGGTCGCGCGGTCGGCGTCGACAACGACCCGCAGGCGATCCTCGCCACCCACGACAACGCCGAGCGCAACGGCGTCGGCGACCGCATCGCCGTGCACCTGCCGGCGGACGAACCCGCGACGACGAGGTACCCGATCGTGGTCGCGAACATTCTGGCCGCGGCGCTGGACGCCCTCGCCGACACCCTGGCCGCGCGGGTCGCGCCCGGCGGCCGGATCGCGCTGTCGGGCATCCTCGCCGGGCAGGAGGACGACCTGCTGCCGCGCTACGGCGCCTGGTTCGACGATCTGCGCGTCGTCCGCGAAAACGACTGGGTAAGGATCGACGGCGTTCGCAGATCGACCTCGGCGGGCGTGATGGAATAGGCGACATGTTCATCAACTGTCCCTATTGCCGTGCGCTGGTGGCGACCGACCCGGTCACCGACCTGGCGCCGCCCCACTGTCCGCACTGCGACAGCCTGCTGCGGCGCGATCCCTCGATGGCGGACGCGGAGACCGGGGACGAGGAGCGACCACCGCTGGATCTGGTGGAATTGCTGAATGCACCGCTGGATGCACCGCTGGACCGGCCGCAGACGCCATCACCCGCGCAGGCCGTTGTCGGCGCCATGCCGGCCGTGGAGACGGGCGATGCCGATGTCGTCGCGACCGGCTCCGAGGATGCGCAGGCCGCAGATCCGACCGCGCCTGCGACGGCAGATCAAGCAGCAGATCCGGCCACGATCGACGATGACCGCGACGATGACCGCGACGCCGACCGTGACGACACCGCAACGGTGTCTGTCGCCGCCCCCGCGTCGCCGCGCGAACGCGCAGCGCGGGCGATGCCCAGTTTCGTGCGCCGCTCCGCGGACACGCCGGGCGGCCCGCGCGAGCGCTGGGTGCCGATCGCGGTGACCGCGCTCGCCCTGCTGCTGGTGCTGCAACTGCTGCTGGCCGATCGCGCGCGGCTGGCCGGCGACGCCCACTGGCGTCCGCTGCTGCAGGCACTCTGCGGCGCGCTGCGCTGCGACCTGCCGCCATGGCGCGAACCGACGGCATTCACCCTGCTGCAGCGCGATGTGCGTCAGCATCCGGCCCGGCCCGGCACGCTGCGCGTCTCCGCGACGTTCCGCAACGATGCACGCTGGTCGCAACCGTGGCCGCGACTGACCCTGACCCTGTCCGACGCCAACGGCCGCGCCGCCGGCGAACGCAGTTTCCGCGCCGAGGAATATCTCGGCGGCGTCCCCAGTCAGCCCGAACTCGCCAGCGGCGAAAGCGCGACCGTCGCGATGGACATCATCGAGCCCGCACCGGACATCGTCGGCTACGACTTCGGTTTCCGCTGACCGGCCACGCAACGCGAAAGCGCGCCGGCTCCGGCCAGCGGGCGCGGAATCGGACACTTGCCGCAGCGTCGACCGCCACTCATCGGGAACCACGCGGATGAACGCGGGGTTTTTCGCGATCCACCGTAGCGAGGGGCCACCGCCCACGCTAGACTCACTGCCCCTCGCCACCGGCGAACGGGACGGGCCAGGGAATCAGGGGCCACGCGACACGCTCCAGCCGAGAGATCGTTCTTGAACGCCGAACGCCACGACGCCGCCGCTCGTTCCGCCCCGCGCACGCCGCTCCGCGAGCATGTCGCGCATTCGGTGCGCCGCTATCTCGGCGACCTCAACGGGTCCGACACCGCCAATCTGTACGAGGTCGCGCTGCGCGAGCTGGAAATTCCGCTGTTCGCGGAAGTCCTGCGGCACTGCGACGGCAACCAGAGCCGCGCGGCCGCGATGCTCGGGATCCATCGCGCCACGCTGCGCAAGAAACTCAAGGATTACGGCCTGGCGTGAGCCCGGCGAAGCGCGGGCCGCCGGGTGGGCCCGGCTATAATCGCGACTTCCCCGCACCGCCCTCCCGCCCATGACCTCCGCCCATCTGCCCGGCGCTCCGGTGACGATCCGCCGCGCCCTGCTGTCCGTGTCCGACAAGACCGGCCTGATCGATCTCGCCCGCGCCCTCGCCGCGCGCAATGTCGAACTGCTCTCCACCGGCGGCACCGCGAAGGCGATCCGCGACGCCGGCATCGCGGTGCGCGACGTCAGCGAGGTCACCGGCTTTCCGGAAATGATGGATGGTCGCGTGAAGACACTGCATCCGATGATCCACGGCGGCCTGCTCGGCCGCGCCGGTACCGACGACGCGGTGATGGCCGAACACGGCATCGGCGCGATCGATCTGCTGGTGCTGAACCTGTATCCGTTCGAGGCGGTCTGCGCGAATCCCGACAGCAGCATCGAGGACATCATCGAGAACATCGACATCGGCGGCCCGGCGATGCTGCGTTCGGCGGCGAAGAACTACGCCCGCGTCGCCGTCGTCACCGATCCCGCGCAGTACGCCGGCCTGCTCGACGCGCTGAACGCCAACGACG
>JAYRTK010000014.1:0-22295 GCA_041919595.1 Lysobacteraceae bacterium | reverse complement strand
AGCTCCCTCGCTGCGCACGGGACGACGGACCCGTCATTCGAACAACCGCTTGTCCTTCGCGTAACCCTTGGCCTGCTGGCGGGTGATCAGGCTGCGCTTGACCAGATCCTGCAGATGCTGGTCGAGGGTCATCATGCCGAAGTTCTGGCCGGTCTGGATCGACGAGTACATCTGCGCCACCTTGTCCTCGCGGATCAGGTTGCGGATCGCCGGGGTGCCGACCATGATTTCCCACGCGGCGGTACGACCGCCGCCGACCTTCTTCAGCAGCGCCTGCGAGATCACCGCGCGCAGCGATTCGGACAGCATCGAACGCACCATCGGCTTCTCGCCGGCGGGGAACACGTCGATGATGCGGTCGACGGTCTTCGCCGCCGAACTGGTATGCAGGGTGCCGAACACGAGATGCCCGGTTTCCGCGGCGGTCAGCGCCAGGCGGATGGTCTCGATGTCGCGCATTTCGCCGACCAGGATGTAGTCGGGGTCTTCACGGAGCGCGGAGCGCAGCGCCTCGTTGAAGCCGTGGGTGTCGCGGTGGACTTCGCGCTGGTTGATCAGGCACTTCTGCGAGGTGTGCACGAATTCGATCGGATCCTCGACGGTGAGGATGTGCGCGTATTCGCTCTTGTTGACGTGATCGACCATCGCCGCCAGGGTGGTCGACTTGCCCGAACCGGTCGGGCCGGTGACCAGGATCAGCCCCTGCGGCTGGTCGATCAGTTCGCGGAAGATCGGCGGACAGCCGAGGTCTTCCAGGGTCAGCACTTCCGAGGGAATCGTGCGGAACACCGCGCCGGCGCCGCGGTTCTGGTTGAACGCATTGACGCGGAAGCGGGCCAGCCCGGGGATCTCGAACGAGAAGTCGCACTCGAGGAATTCCTCGTAGTCGCGCCGCTGCTTGTCCGACATGATGTCGTAGACCAGCGCGTGGACCTGCTTGTGGTCCAGCGCCGGGATGTTGATCCGGCGCACGTCGCCGTCGACGCGGATCATCGGCGGCAGACCGGCGGACAGATGCAGGTCCGAGGCTTTGTTCTTGACCGAAAAGGCCAACAGTTCGGCGATATCCATGCAGTCTCCCGCGATACGATGTCGTGCGGGTCGAAAGGACCCGGGATGCGCCGGAGTATAGCCCCGCCCTGCGGTTTTGCATCCGGGGCGCGGCCCGGGCGCCGGTTCGACTTACACTTCGTGACTGCCGTTCTCCCTTCCCGCGCCGTTCCGCGACTCCCGTCGCATCCGACCGCACGCCATGACCGACGCACCGCCGCCACATCCCGCGCTCGACACCCTCCTCGCCGGCATGGCCGATGCCGCCGCCGGGCGCGCGCCGGCGCGACTGCTGGCGGTGAGCAAGACCCAGTCCGTGGAGGCGATCGCACGCGTCGCCGGCGCGCTGCGCGCGCGACCGGCCGCCGGCCCGGTGGCGTTCGGCGAGAACTACGTGCAGGAGGCGCTGGCGAAGCAACCGGCACTCGGCGGGCTGGGCATCGAATGGCATCTGATCGGCCATCTGCAATCGAACAAGGCGAAGGAGGCCGCGGCCGCCTTCGACTGGGTGCAGACCGTCGACCGCTCGAAGCTGGTCGACGCCCTGGCGAAGCACCGCGCCCCCGGTCAGCGCCCGCTGAACGTCCTGATCCAGGTGAACATCGACGACGAGGCCAGCAAGCACGGCTGCCGGCCGGAGGACATCGATGCCTTGGCCGAAGCGATCGCCGCGCAACCGGCGCTGCGCCTGCGCGGGTTGATGGCGATCCCCGCGCCGGACCCGGACATGGCGCGCCGGCGCGCCGCGTTCCGGCGCATGCGTGCGCTGTTCGACCAGCTCGCCGCACGGCATCCGGACATCGACACCCTCTCGATGGGCATGAGCGAAGACTACGCCCTCGCCATCGCCGAAGGCGCGACCCTGGTGCGCGTCGGCAGCGCCCTGTTCGGGCCGCGCCCCTCCGCGACCGCCCCCGCATCCGCACCCCACGTCCCGGAGACGACATGAGCGCAGCTGCCTCCCCCATTGCCTTCATCGGCGGCGGCAACATGGCCCGCAGCCTGATCGGCGGCCTGATCGCCCGCGGCACACCGGCCTCGGCGATCCGGGTCGCGGAACCGGTCGAGGTCCTGCGCGAGGCGCTGGCCCGCGACTTCGGCGTGACGACGAGCGCCGACAATCCCGGCGTCGCCGGCGGCGCGGGGCTGTGGCTGCTGGCGGTCAAACCCCAGGTCATGCGCGCGGTCTGCGAGGCGCTGGCACCGCTGGCGCAGGCCGAGCGACCGCTGGTGGTCTCGATCGCCGCCGGCATCACCGCCGCGCAACTGCAGCGCTGGCTGGGGGGCGGCGTGGCCGTGGTCCGCGCCATGCCGAACACGCCCGCCCTGCTCGGCGCCGGCGTGACCGGACTGTTCGCCAGCGCCGAAGTGGAGATGAACGGCCGCGAACAGGCCGCCAATCTGCTGTCATCGGCAGGCAGGACCGTCTGGATCGCCGACGAGGCGCAGATGGACGCGGTCACCGCCACCTCCGGCAGCGGACCGGCCTATCTCTTCCTGCTGGCCGAAGCGATGGAAGCCGCCGCGATCGCCGAGGGCCTGCCGGCCGACGCCGCACGTATCCTGGTGCAGGAGACCGTGCTCGGCGCCGCGCGCATGCTCACCGAATCCGGCGAGGACCCGGCCGAACTGCGCCGCCGGGTCACGTCGCCGGGCGGCACCACCCAGGCGGCGGTCGAAACCTTCGAAGCCGGCGGCTTCCGCGCCCTGGTCGCCGGGGCCATCCGCAACGCCACCGAACGCGGACGCCAGCTGTCGGCCGCCAACGACTGAGAATCCCCATGCACCTTCTGCCCCGCTCCCTGCCGCTCGCGCTGCTGTGCGCCGTCGTCGCCACAACCGCGACCGGTTGCGGCGGCGATGCACCGAAGCCCGCCCGCCGGATCGACACGCCGCAGGAAGCGGTGAGTCGCGTCGGCGATGTCACCATCCGCGCCAACCTCATCGCCACCGAAGGGCTCGCCGAGGCGATGGCGCGGCAGTACGGCATCGAACGCGCCGCGGACACCGTGATGCTGCTGGTCTCGGTGCGCAGCGGTCCCGACGGCCAGGACCGCGCGCTGCCGGCCACGATCGACGCCACCGTCGCCAATCTGCAGGGCCAGCGCCAGACCCTCGCGATGCGCGAAGTGCGCACCGGCGCTTACGTCGATTACGTCGGTCTCGCGAAGGTGTCGCCACCGGACACCCTGCGCTTCGATCTGAAGATCGTGCGCGAAGGCGGCGCGACGTCGACGATGACGTTCTCGCGGGATTTCGCGGCACATTGAACTTCGATGCGCCGGGGCGGTCTGCGCTTGGCGTCACCCTCCGCAGGACGCGTCGCCGATGACCTTCCCGAAACGGGCGCGCCCGCCCGGCCCGCTCGTCCTGCTGGTCGCCTGCGCACTCTGCGCCACGCCATCGGCACGGGCGGATGATGTCGCGGCCACCCGCAGCGCCGATGCGCCTCCGCACGCGATCGCCGAGCGCATGCTGCAATCGCTGGCGGAGACCAGTGGGGTGCCCGGACTGGGCGCCGCGGTCTGGCACGATGGGCGCATCGTGTGGACCGGGTCCGCCGGCCATCGTGATCTGGATGCGGGTCTGCCGGTCGATCGCGACACCGTCTTCCGGCTCGCCAGCGTCTCGAAGCTGATCACCGCGACTGCCGCGGCGCGGCTGCGCGAGCAGGGCCGGCTCGATGTCGACGCGCCGGTCTCCTCGGTGCTTCCCGATGCGCCCGCCGCCTGGGCGGGCATGACGCCACGTCATCTCGCGGCGCACCTGTCGGGTCTGCCGCACTATCAGGACGTCGACGTCGACGTCGACCGCGGCCGCATCCGTTATCCGGAGGCCGGCGCGGCGGTCGGCGTCTTCCGCGACCGGCCACTGCTCTCCACCCCCGGCACGCGCTACCGATACTCCTCCTGGGGCTACACCCTGCTGAGCGCATTGGTGGAACAGGCGGCCGGCAAGCCCTTCCTCGACGTCGTCCGCGAGGACATGGCGCCCGGTCTCGTGCTGGGACCGGACACCACGGACAGCGGCGATCCCGCGGCCTCGCGCGCCTACGAATTCGTCGATGGCGCGATCCGGCGGGCAGCGCCGCACGATTTCAGCTACACGTGGGGCGGTGGCGGCCTGGGCGCGACGCCGGAAGCGCTGGCGACCTTCGGCGGACGCCTGCTGCAGGGCACGCCGGTCGAGCGCGCCACCTTCGAGTGGATGCTGGAACCGACCCTCGATGCGCGGGGTGAACCCGCCCGCGACGACAATGCCACCGTCGGCTTCGGCTGGCGTCACGAGCGCGACCGCGACGGCGACCGGATCGCCCATCATGCCGGCGTCACCATCGGCGCCCGCAGCGCACTCGTGGTATGGCCGGACGACGACGCCTCCGTCAGCCTGCTCTCCAACGCGCTGTGGGTGTCCTCGATCGAACAGAGCGCGATCACCCTGGCCGCTCCGTTCCGCGCGCCCCCGGACGGCCTGATCGCACGCGACTGCCCGCTGCGAGCGACCCGCTACGAAGGCCGCCATGGCCAGGATGCGATCGCGGGCGAAGCGCGCTTCCGGATCGAGGATGGTCTCTGCCTCGGTGAACTCGTGGCCGATGCGACCCTGCATGCGAAGTGGGATCGGTTTCCGCAGCGCGACGCCGATCGGCTGCGCATCGTCGGCCTGGACACGGAGGGCGGATTGGCCCGCGCCGGACTGGTGACGCCGATCGGACTCTACGACCTGCGCGCGACCGGAGATGGCGGCCACGCCGCGACGCTCGGTCCGAAGACGATGCTCACGCTGCGCTTCCGCTGACCCGGACGGCGGTGTCGTCCGGCACGCGCCGCCCCCAAGCGCGGAGGATGTCCGCGATCGCGCGCACGCCATCGGTCAGCGCCGCCGGCCCGGGCTGCAGGATGATCGGCGACTTGATCTCGTGCAGCGCGCCGTCGCGGACCGCGGGGATCGCGTCCCAGCCCGGACGCGCGGCGACCTTCTCCGGGCGGAATTTCTTGCCGCACCACGAGCCGAGGATCAGATCCGGGGCGCGCCGGATCACGTCGCCCGGGTCTTCCAGAATGCGGCCCTTCGCCAGCGACGAGGCCGCGCGTTCGGGAAAGATGTCGTCGCCGCCGGCGATCGCGATCAATTCCGACACCCAGCGGATGCCGCTGATCATCGGTTCGTCCCACTCCTCGAAATACACCTTCGGCCGTCGCGGCAGCGTCGCCGCCTCCGCGGCGATGGCGTCGAGCCCGCGCGCGAGTTCGTCGGCATACGCGTTGGCCCTGTCCGCCGCGCCGACCAGCGCACCGAGCCGGCGGATGTAGTCGAGGATGCCGGCCACGCTGCGGTGGTTCGACACCCAGACCTCGACGCCGTGCCTGATCAGCGCGGACGCGATCTCGGCCTGGATGTCGGAGAACCCGACGACGAAATCCGGTTCGAGCCGCAGGATCTCGTCGATCTTCGCCGAGGTGAACGCGCTGACCTTCGGCTTCTCTTTCCGCGCGATCGCCGGACGCACGGTGAAGCCGCTGATGCCGACGATGCGCTGCTGCTCGCCGAGGGCATACAGCACCTCGGTCGGCTCCTCGGTGAGGCAGACGATGCGCCGGGGGCCGAAGTCCGCGCGCGCGACCGATCCGCCGCCGCCCCCGGCCGACGCGGCGACGTCCGCTCGCGGATCGACGACCGTCACGGATAGAGCATCCGCTTCGTCCACACCCCGTCCGCGCCGCGCTCGTACAGATGACGCTCGTGCAACCGGAACTGCGCGCCGTACCAGAACTCGAGGCTGCGCGGCTTCACCAGAAAACCGCCCCAGCGCGGGGGGCGCGGAACATCGATGCCCTCGAACCGCGCCTTCGCCTCG
Organism: Lysobacteraceae bacterium; assembly: GCA_041919595.1. GTDB lineage: Bacteria > Pseudomonadota > Gammaproteobacteria > Xanthomonadales > Xanthomonadaceae > Lysobacter_I. Next base: position 16,387 of record JAYRTK010000014.1, on the reverse strand, counting down.
GCGAAGCGCTGCTCGAAGGTCTCGCGGCTGTCGAGCGTCTCCGACTGGCGCGAGGCCCAGGCACCGAGCTGGCTGTCGCGCGGGCGCCGGGCGAAATAGGTGTCGGCCTCGGCGTCGCCCACGATCTCGGTCTCGCCCTCGATCCGCACCTGCACTCCGTCGTCGCCGAGCGCCTTCCAGAAGAACAGCAGCGCGCATTGCGGGTTGGCCTGCAGTTCGCGCCCCTTGCGGCCGTCGAGGTGGGTGTAGAACACGAAACCACGCTCGTCGTGCGCCTTGAGCAGCGCCATCCGCGCCGAAGGTCGACCGTCGGCGCCGACGGTGGCCACGGTCATCGCGGTCGGCTCGGGAATGCCGGCGGCTCCGGCCCGGGAAAAGAGATCATCGAAAGTGGCGAGGGCTTCGGCGTAGAGCGTCATGGCAGCGTCCGGACGATGGCGTTGGGGTATTGTCGCCCGATGCCCCCACCGCCGCACACGACTTCGGTCAACTCCGGCACCGGCCGTCCCGCTGCGCGCGGATACGCCGATGCGGTGGTCGCCGGCGTACTCGACGACGCCCTGGCGCACGGCGCACGGATCCACGCCATCGCCGGGCTGCCCGGTTCGGGCAAATCCACGCTCGCCGCACAGATCGCCGTACTGGCGCGGGCACGCGGCCTGCGGGTCGCGACCCTGTCGCTGGACGACGTCTATTTCGGTCGGCGCGAGCGGCAGCGGCTTGCCCGCCGGAGGCATCCGCTGTTCGTCACCCGCGGCCCGCCGGGCACGCACGATATCGATCTGGCCTGCGCGACCCTCGATGCCCTGCGCGCCGGGGTCGCCACGCGGCTGCCCCGGTTCGACAAGCTCGCCGACCGTCGCCTGCCGCCGTCGCGCTGGCCGACGGCGCGCGGTGTCGATCTCGTGCTGTTCGACGGCTGGTGCCTGAAGGTGCCGGCGGAAGCCGACGCCGCGCTGATCGCCCCGCTCAACCCGCTGGAACGCGATGAGGATCCGGACGGTCTCTGGCGCCGCGCCTGCAACGAAGCGCTGGGCAGCGACTACCCGGCACTGTGGGCGCGACTCGACCGCCTGCTGTGGCTGCAGGCGCCGGACTTCGCCCCGGTGCTGCGCTGGCGGCGGGAACAGGAGCGGCACGCGCGGGCGCAGCAGCGGCAGGCGGCGCCTGCCACCGTGGCGATCCGTCCCGGCATGACACCGGCGGCGATCGCGCGTTTCGTGCAGCACTTCGAGCGCGTCGGCCGTCAGGCGCTGCGGACCCTGCCGCGGATCGCCGACCGCCGGCTCGTGCTCGATGCCCGCCGACGGGTGATCGGCTGAGCCGCGTCGCGGATCACTCGACGACGAAACTCACCCGCATGTTCACCCGCCATTCCACGACATTGCCGTGGTCGTCGGTGACGACCTTGGTCTCGTTGACCCAGGCGCCCTTGATGTTCTTGACCGACTCGGCGCACTTCTTCAATCCGCTGCGGACCGCATCCTCGAAGCCGACGGCGGACGCGGCGTTGATCTCGATGATCTTGGCGATGGACATGGCGGTACTCCTTCCGGATTCCCGGCGAACGCCGGAAGGTCAGCGTACGCCCGCGCTGTTAAAATGCCGTGCATGCACGCCGCCCCCCACCTCGTCCTGGTCGGCCCGATGGGCGCCGGGAAAAGCGCGCTCGGCCACCGGCTGGCGACGGCGTGGGCGCTGCCGTTCGTCGACCTCGACCGCGAGATCGAAACCCGCGCCGGCACCGACATCCCGACGCTGTTCGCCCATGAGGGCGAAGCCGGTTTCCGTCGCCGCGAACGCGAGGCGCTGGCCGCGACCCTGGCCGGCCCCGCCTGCGTGCTCGCCACCGGCGGCGGCGCGGTGCTCGATCCCGACAACCGCGCGCTGATGCGCCGGCACGGGTTCGTCGTCCACCTGCAGATCGATGTCGACGCCCAACTGCGACGGCTGGCCGGGGACCGCGGCCGGCCGCTGATCGCCGGCGACGATCGCGAGGCGGTGCTGCGACGCCTCGCGGTGGAGCGCGGCCCGCTCTACGCGGACGTCGCCGACCTGAATTTCGCGTCAACCGGCGAAACCCCAGCCGAATCGGCCGCCCGGCTGGCCGATATGCTGAACGACCGCTGGCGGCGGCCCGACGCCCCTTCTTCCGCACCGGACCCGACATGACCGCACCCGCAATGCGTTACGTCCACATCGGCGGCAGCCATCCCTACACCATCGCGATCGGCGACGGCCTGCTCGACGACGGCGCCAGCCTGATCGCGCGGATCCGCGGTCGTCACGTCCTGATCGTCAGCGACGAACACGTCGCCCCGCTCTACGCCCGCCGCGTCGAAATCGCGCTGCACAACATCCGTCCGGACCTGCGGGTGAACCGATTGACGATTCCGGCAGGGGAACAGGCCAAGACCCTCGCCCGCTTCACCGACATCGTCGACGCCCTCGCCCAGCTCGGCGCGACCCGCGATGCCTGCGTGCTGGCGCTCGGCGGCGGCGTGGTCGGCGACCTCGCCGGTTTCGCCTCGGCTTGCTGGATGCGCGGCATCGACTGCATCCAGCTGCCGACGACCCTGCTGGCGATGGTCGATTCCTCGGTCGGCGGCAAGACCGCGGTCGACCTGCCGCAGGGCAAGAACCTGGTCGGCGCCTTCCATCCACCGCGCGCGGTGCTCGCCGACATCACCGTGCTCGACTCGCTGCCGGAACGCGAACTGCGCGCGGGGCTGGCCGAGGTCGTGAAATACGGCGCGATCGTCGACGCCCCGTTCCTCGACTGGCTGCAGGCACACGCCACCGCGCTGCTCGCGCGCGAGCGCGAGCCGCTGATCGAGGCCATCGCCCGCAGCTGTCAGCACAAGGCCAACATCGTCGAGCACGATCCCTTCGAGCACGGCGAGCGCGCGCTGCTCAACTTCGGCCACACCTTCGGCCATGCGATCGAGGCCGAGCAGGGCTACGGCCGTTACGACGACGACGCCCTCAACCATGGCGAGGCGGTCGCGGTCGGCATGGTGCTTGCCGCGCGTCTCTCGGCGCACCTCGGCATGGCGCCCGCCGCCGATGCCGATCGCCTGCGCGACCTGTTGTCGGCCTTCGGGCTGCCGACGGCGCTGCCGCGGGGGCTCGACGCCGATTCATTGCTGCTGCGCATGCGGCTGGACAAGAAGGCGCACTCCGGCGGCCTGCGGTTCGTGCTCTGGGAGACGCCCGGCGCGGCGCGGATCGTCGACGGCGTGCCCGAGGACGCGGTGATCGAGACCCTGCAGGAAGGCTGACCGGACCGGTCGGCGGACGCGCCCCGGCGCAGGTCGCTGCGCCCGCGCCGACGTTTCGCGCCGGGCATTTCGGCGTTGCCTTACAATCCACGGCATGCGCATCCTCCTGCAACAACGCCCCGACGGCCCCGAAGCCCCGCGCTTCGTGCAATTGCAGCTGGAAGCCGACCTGCTGGGCGGCTGGGCCGTGATCCGCGAGAGCGGCCAGATCGGCAAGCGCAGCACGCTCAAGCGCGAGCAGTACCTCGATCAGGCCAGCGCGCTCGCCGCGTTCGAGCGCGCCCGCGACCAGACCCTGAAGAAAGGCTTCCAGATCGTCTTCGCCCAGGGCGTCGACGCGCCGAACTGAGCGCTCGCGCGCCCCCTCTTCCAATTCTCCGAGATCCGCCGTGACCCAGGCCACTCCGCTTCGCAACGACCGTTTCCTGCGCGCGCTCCGCCGCGAACCCGTGGACCGCACGCCGGTCTGGCTGATGCGACAGGCCGGGCGCTATCTGCCCGAGTACCTCGCCACCCGCAAACAGGCCGGCAGCTTCCTGGCGATGGCGAAGAATCCGGAGTTGGCCTGCGAAGTGACCCTGCAACCGCTGCGCCGTTTCCCGCTGGACGCCGCGATCCTGTTCTCCGACATCCTCACCGTGCCCGACGCGATGGGCCTGGGCCTGTATTTCGCCGATGGCGAAGGCCCGAAGTTCGAACGCCCGGTGCGCACCGCCGAGGATGTGGCGAATCTCGCCGTGCCGGACATGGAGACCGAACTGCGCTACGTGATGGACGCGGTGCGCGTGATCCGCCGCGAACTCGATGGCAGCGTGCCGCTGATCGGCTTCTCCGGCAGCCCGTGGACCCTGGCCTGCTACATGGTCGAAGGCGGCGGCAGCGACAATTTCTCGAAGATCAAGGCGATGGCCTTGAACGCCCCGGAGTTGCTGCACCGGATCCTGTCGGTGAACACCGACGCGGTGATCGCCTACCTCGCCGCGCAGCGCGCCGCCGGCGCGCAGGCACTGCAGGTCTTCGACACCTGGGGCGGCGTGCTGAGCCCGGCGATGTACCGCGAATTCTCGCTGCCCTATCTCGTGCGCATCGCGAAGGAACTGCCGCGCGGCGAAGGCGCCGAACGCATCCCGCTCATCCTGTTCGGCAAGGGCAACGCACCGTATCTGGAAGAACTCGCGGCCTCCGGGACCGACGCCGTCGGCGTCGACTGGCTGATCGAACTCGGCGAAGCCGCGCGCCGCACCGGCGGCCGGGTCGCGCTGCAGGGCAACCTCGATCCCGCAACGCTGTACGGCAGCCCCGATGCGATCCGCGAACAGGTCCGACGCGCGCTCGACAGCTACGCGGAAGGCAATGGCGGCTCCCGCGAGGGCCACGTCTTCAACCTCGGTCACGGCATGTCGCCGGACATGGATCCGGAGCACGTCGGCGCGTTGGTGGAGGCGGTCCACACGCTGAGCGCGCGTTGAGGCCACGCCGGGCCGGGTCGGGCCGGCACACCCGCCGACCCGACAAGCCCTTCCGATCGCGTCGGAGGAATCGAGACCGCCATCAGTCGCTGTAGCAGTTGCCCTCGTTGTCGCAGAACGCCGTACCGAACAGCATCCAGCCGTATTCGGTGCAGCCGTAGAAATAGACGTACGTTCCTTCCGGAACGACTTCCGAGGTCCACTGGAAAACTCCGTAGGTGCTCTCGTTGCATTCGAACGAAGGCAACACCTCCGCGCGCGCGTCGACCGGTTGCGTCATGGCACAGCCGAACAGGGCGATCGCGAGACCGATGTTTCTGAAGGTATTCATGGGTCGACTCCTTGAGTCTTTGCGTACTGCAGGTCGCGCATGCCGTCCGCGCGCTCCGGCCTGCGATTGCGGGGCGACGACGCTCCGGCCACGATGGAGAGGCATGTCCGACCGGAACGGACCTCAGCCTCCGCCGGGAGCGCGCCGGAATTCGCGAACACCAGGAAAACACGAGGCATCCGAAGCCTCGATCGCATTCATCACTGGCGCGGCGAAACTCCGTTGACCTCGTGAATCGTGCGGAGGCACATCGCTTGCCGCATCGATTCGCGCAGCATCGTGGTGCGCGCCGGCAGCGCAGGAATCGACCGCGATCCCACTTCCGGAAGCTCATCGAAAAGCGGGCCACGATCAAACGGAAAGTCGCACGCAATGCACGCGAAAATCGCGTCTCGCGTCACACGACCGGACGACGCATCGTGCATTCCGCAGGATGCGCAACGACACAGGAACTACGCGATCGCGCGGCACGATCGAAATGCGCGAATCGGCCTCTTCGCATGCGCGCATCGCGATCGACGGCGTCGATCACGATGCGACAGAAATCCCTTGATTCACGATCGAAAATCGATGCAACGGCCATCGAACACATCGATCATGACGACATGAACCACATGCACGGTCGCGATCGACGCCACCGATCACCGCCCGGCCGCCGCATCGCGGAATGCGATCGCCGCCAACAGCATGTCGCCGGTCAGCGGTTTGCGCAGGAACGCATCGAACCCCGCCGCCATGGCCTGCGGTTCGGCATCGGCATCGGCGCGGGCCGTGATCGCGATCATCGGCCGATCGAAGCCCTGCATGCGCAACTGGCGAGCGAGCGTCAGGCCATCCATGCCGGGCAGGTCGAGATCGACGAAAGCGACATCGAACGACCGCGTGGCGAGCGCGGTCATCGCCGCCAGCGCATGGCCGGCATGGACGACCCGCTGCCCTTGCGCCTGCAGCAGACCGGCCAACGCATCGGCGACGATCGCATCGTCTTCCACCAGCAGCACCTCGCGCGCGGGCACGGGCCCGCCGCGCGAGGACGACGACGATGCTCCGAATGCGGCGACGGCACGCGCCAGCGGCAGGCGGACGACGAAGCAGGCGCCCTCTCCGGGCGCGCTGATGAGCTCGATGCCGCCGCCCATCGCCACCGCGAGTTCCTGACAGATCGCCAGCCCCAGCCCGCTGCCACCGTAGCGGCTGGCGGTGCGCGCGCCTTCGGCCTGTTCGAAGCGGCGGAACAACCGGCGCTGCTGTTCGGCGTCGAGGCCCGGACCGGTGTCGCGGACCGTGCAGCGCAGGCCACCCGGCACGAGCGTTTCGACCGTCAGCGACACCTCGCCGCGCTCGGTGAACTTGATCGCATTGCCGAGCAGGTTCAGCAGGATCTGGCGCAAGCGCGTGGGATCGCCGCGCCAACCGCCACGCGCGTCCTCGGCGAGGGCCACGACGCAGGCCAGCCCCTTGCGTTCGGCCAACGGGCGCAGCAGTCCCGCGACATCGTCGACGATCGCGTCGATCGCGAAATCGGTCTCGTCCAGTTCCAGTCGCCCGGCCTCGATGCGGGCGAGATCGAGGGCATCGTTCACGAGCCCGAGCAGATGCTCGCCGGCGCGTCGGATCGCCTGCACCCGCGTCCGTTGCTGCGCATCGAGCGATGTCGACAGCAGCAGTTCGCTCATGCCGAGCACCCCGGTCATCGGGGTGCGGACCTCGTGACCGAGGTTGGCGAGGAAGCGGCTCTTGGCCAGCGAAGCCTGTTCGGCCAGTTCGCGTTTCTGCTTGATGAGCTGGTAGCTGTGCCTGCGCCGCAGGCGCATGCGATCCAGATACGCGAGCCACCACACCAGCGCCGCGGCGAAGATCGTGTAAAGCAACAATGCCCACCAGCGCCGCCACCACGGCGCTTCGGCCACGATGACGATACGTCGTGTCGGCGACCACACGCCGTCGGCACCCGCGCCCTGGATGTCGAGCACGTAACGCCCCGGCGGCAACGACGAGAAGACGCGGTCGCCGCGCTCGCCCTGACGCACCCAGTCCGGGTCGTAGCCGCGCAGGCGGAAGCGGTAGCGGTGCGTTTCGGGATCGGCGAACGAACGCACGCGCACCGCCACGCGCAGATCGCGATCGCCGGGACGCATGACCACCATCGCGTCGCCCGCTTCGTCGTCGATGTGCACGGTCTCCCCGCCGCGGCGCAGGGCGATCGACTCCACCGCCAACGCCGGCACGCGCAGTGGCGGCAGCGGCAGCGCCGGATCGAACAACACCAGACCGCGCTTGGACAGGGCCAGCGCCGGCCCCTCCGCGCCATGCACCGGCGGGCCGAAGGAGAAATCGATGTCGGGCAGGCCATCGCGCACGCCGAACAATCGCATGCGACGGGTCGCGGAATCGAATCGCAGCAGCCCGCGTGGCGTGGTCATCCACAGATGCCCCGGGCCGGCGAGCATGCCGGCGATCTGGACCGCAGGCAATGCGTCGTCATCGATGCGTTCACGCAGCATCGCCCGTGCGCCTTGCCACTCGTAGCGTTCGAGATTGCCGTAACGCGCGACCCAGAAGGTCCGTGGCGGCACGAACGCGAACGCATCGACGCGCTCACCGGCGGCGAGCGCGACCGGCGCGAAACGGCGACCGTCCCATCGTCGCAGCGTGCGGCCATCGGTCATCCACGGCTCGCCGCCCGGGCCGGCGCCGAGCCGTGCGTAGTCCTCGACCGCACCCCCGAACACCACCCCGGGTGCGAGATCGCGCAGCACGCGGCCATCGCGGCCGTGGATGCGCATGGCCCCGCCATAGAACGACACCCACAACCGACCCTCGGCATCGCACCACAACGTCTGCGGCGTCCGCGATCCGTCGTCGGGATAGCGCACGTTCATGGTCGCCCGGGCCGTCCGTGGGTCGAAGGCGAGCACGCGATCGAAGCTGGCCAGCCACAAACGCCCGTCGGGGCATAGGGTCGCGGTCTGCAGCCATTCCACGCCGAGCGCATCGGCACCGGCGACCGGCTGCGGCTGCCTCGCGCCTGCGGGCAGCGCGTAGAGCATGCGCCCGCCGACAACCCAGAAACCATTCGCGCCATCGGCGATCGCGGCCACCGGATCCACCCGTTCCAGTGGCAGGCCGCCGATTTCATCGATGCTCGCGAAGCGCGCGTGGTCCGGCGGCAGATACGACAACCCCTGCGAATACGAAGCCGCCCACAGCCCCCCTTCGCGATCGAACCCCATCGCGAACACGCCGCTGCTCAGCCCATCGGCATGACGTTGGCCGTGCACCGGAAGCGCCGGCGCGGCGCGCGAGGCGGCACGGAACAGACCCGCGGCAGTGCCGATCCAGTAACCGCCCTGCGGATCGCGGAGCACGGTCGCGTTGTTGGCCAGTTCGGGCAGACGCCACGGTGCCGGACGCACCACGCCGTCCGCCGTCATTTCGAACAGGCCGCGGTCGGTGCCGATCCAGACGCCGCCGTCCACATCATCGGTGAGCGCGAACATGTAGGCGTCACCGAGCCGATCCGGCGCGATCGCCTCCAGTCGCGTCCCGCGCAGACGCCACAGACCGGCATCGGTGGCGATCAGCCAATGCCCATCGGCCCGCGGCCGGAGGCGGACCACACTGGTGCCGACCCCAACGCCGTCGGGCGCAGGCAGCAGTTGCCGGATGCGCCCGTCGCGGGCGATCGCGCACACCACACCACGGTAGGTCCCGATGCGCACGCCGCCCTCCGGTGCGGCCATCACCGTGGTGATCTCGCGACCGCAGGCCGCATGCCTGTCGTCGAAACGGATGCGCGCGATACCGCGGCGCGCGCGATCGAGCACCGCAAGCCCGCCCGAGTTCAGGACCCAGAGCCTGTCGTCGATGTCGAGCGCCAGCGCGTATATTTCGTTCTCCTGCAGGGAGGCGTCCGAACCGATCGCACGTCGCCAGAAGCGGAACCCTTCGCCGTCGTAGCGGGCGAGCCCGTCGCCGGTCGCGAGCCACAGATCGCCACGCCGGTCGATCAGCAGATCGTTGAGTATCGAAGGCAGCCCCTGTTCCGCGCCGAAGCGCACGAAGCGCGGCTCGAGCGCAGGAGCGGACGGCCGATCCGGCCGCAAGGACGCCGGCGGCGCCGCGAACGCATGCGCGCACATCGCCGCCAGTACGACCATCCAACGGACGACGCGACCTCGCGTCCCGACGCTGTCCCTGCGCATTCTGCTCCTCATGCCGGCCCTGCCCGGCTCCCGATCCCGCACCCTGCATCGTCCGTCGCCCCCTGAACCGCGCCGGACGGAACGCGCTCCCCCGACCGCAATGCATCGTTGCGGCCGTGTGCGGGCGTATCCTGCGACAGCCGCCTAGAATCGCGCAAACCCTCCGCGAGGCCGTCCATGCCGATCTCCCTTCGCCGCACCGTGTTCGCCCTCGCCGCCGCGCTGTCGCTGGCGGGGCCCGTCGCGGCCGGCGAGCCGGAGGCCTACCGGCTCGATCCGGTGCATACCCGGGTGATGTTCGCGATCGACCATGCCGGGTTCTCGAAGGCCATCGGCACGGTGTCCGGCAGCACCGGACAATTGATGTTCGATCCCGAGGATTGGCGCGGCGCGCAGTTGCGGGCCAGCGTGCCGATGAGCCGGATCGATCTGGGCGATGCCGCCTGGAACCGGGCGACGCTCGCCGGCAACCTGCTGGACGCCGGGGACCATCCGGTCGCGGAATTCGTCTCCACCCGGATCGAACCGATCGCCCCGGACCACGCCTCCGTGTACGGTGCGCTGACCCTGCGCGGGGTGACGCGCGAGGTCGTGCTCGACGTGAAACTCAATGCCGCGAAACGCCATCCGCTGCCGCCGTTCCGGCGCACGCTCGGGTTTTCGGCCACGACGACCCTCAGTCGCAAAGCGTTCGGCATCGATGCCTGGCCGTCGGTGATCGGCGATGCGGTGGAACTGCGGATCGAGGCCGAGGCCGTGCGCGACCGCAGCGGGGAAGACGACGCAGACGAAAGCGCAACCGATCCCCCCGAGCCGGCCTCTTCTCCTGCGGAGGCCACCCCGCGGATGCCTCCCGCCACCACCACGGAACCCACACCATGAGCCTCAAGAACACCCACGACCGCTGGGGCGGCATCAGCCAGTCGCTGCACTGGATCATCGCCGCCCTCATCCTGGCCATGGCCTGGATCGGCCTGACCATGGGCGATCTGCCCAACGGGCCGGACAAAATCAAGACCTATGCCCTGCACAAATCGCTCGGCATCACCATCCTCGCGCTGGTCGCGCTGCGCGTGCTGTGGCGGCTGTACGCCGGCACGCCAAAGCCGGTGGCGGGTTCGCCGCACTGGCAGGAGCGGATCGCCGCGCTCACCCATGCCGCGATCTATCTGCTGCTGTTCGCGATTCCGATCAGCGGCTGGGTGCTGAACTCCGCGGCGGGCTTCCCGCTGCAGTGGTTCGGTCTGGTCAATCTGCCGCACATCGTCGAGAAGAGCCACGACCTGCACGAACTGGCCGAGGAAGCCCACGAGTTGATGTTCTGGGTGCTGGCGCTGCTGGTGGTGGCGCATGCCGGCGCGGCTTTCTACCACCATCTGTTCCAGCGCGACGCCACCCTCGCGCGCATGCTCCCGCGCGGCTGGCTGCGCGTCGGCGACGCCACGCCGGCCACCCCCTCTTCCGACAAGGATTCCTGACATGCATCGCTTCTCCACGACGCGCCGATACGCGCTTCCCGTCCTGTTCACCGCGCTGCTGCCGGTCGCGCCACTCTTCGCCGCCGATTACGTCCAAGGCGCCGGGTCCAGCCTCGCGTTCGCCGGGACCTACCAGGGCGAAGGCTTCAACGGCCGCTTCCCCGGATTCGTCACGACCTTCTCGTTCGACCCGGCCAAGCTGACGGCCTCCAGGCTCGACGTGACCATTCCGCTGGCCACCGCCACCGCCGGCAATCCCGACTACGACAGCGAACTGCGCGGCGCGGCGTTCTTCAACAGCAAAAAGTTCCCGCAGGCCCGCTACACGGCGACGAAATTCCGCAGCCTCGGCGGCAACAAGTACGCGGCCGACGGTGTGCTGAGTCTGCGCGGCGTGAACAAACCGGTGACCCTGACCTTCACCTGGACACCGGGCGCGAAACCGGTGCTCAAGGGCACCGCCGTCGTGAAGCGCCTGGATTTCGGCGTGGGCGGCGGCGACTGGGCGGATACCGCCACGATCCCGAACGACATCCGGATCGCGACCACCGTGGTGTTCGCCCCGAAGAAGTAATCAACGCGGAAACAGCATCCGGCCGGACGCAACCAGGCCGGATGTCGCCGCACTCGACAAGCCTCCGTCCGCGCTGCATACAATCGCGCCTCATCCATCGTGTCGGGGGCGTCATGAAACAGGGGCAGCGGCAACAGCGTCTGGTATCCACGTACTGGATCCAGGATCCGATTCTCTGGAACAGGATCTACGCGCAACAGATCGCGGCGCTTCCCGCCTCCGGGCTCAAGCTCCTGCGCATGAAGGTGAAAGCGCATCCGCGACGCAACGGCCACTTCCCCTACCGGGTTTCGATCACCGCGAAGATCGCGGACGCGGGGGCCGCGCAGAAGTACATGGCCGAGTGCCTGGCGCTCGCCGGCAAGGCGGGCGTCGATCCCGGTTCGATCGTCAATCAGTCTTATTCCTGACCGGGCGTGCGGCCGGCGCGTCGTCCGACGACGCGTCGCGCGGCGCCGGACGCAACGTGTAGATCAGCGCGCCGAGCATGTCGCCGGCGCGGGCCTTGCGATGACAGCCGAGGCATTCGTCGGCGGCGCGGATCGCGCCGATCGCGCGCAGCCCGTCGCCCTGCCCGCGCACGACCAGTCGCTCTCCGCGCGCCAGGGCGCGCAGCGCGGCACGTTCATCCGGCGTCGGCGGACGGCCGCGATCCCCGCGCGGCGAGGCGGCCTTGTCGCCCTCGACATGCTGGAAACCCATGAACGGCGAAGCGAACACCACCGGTGGATCGTGCTTCGCGATTCCGATCAGCTCGACGCGCTCGACCCACAGCGCACGCTCGCCCCGGGTCCGGTAACGCTGCATCGTCCGCATCATCGGCGTGATCCGCATCCGGCCGAAGCCGGCGCTGTCGACGAACGCCAGCACGAAGTCGTCGTGCATGCGCAGCAGTTCGCGCGACGGCGCCTGCGGTTGCATCGCAGCGCTCACGCCCGCGAACGCGGCGGCCACCAGCGCGATGCCCAGCCCCCATCTGCACGCGCGATTCACGCTGTCGTCCCCGTCGCCGGCGCGGCGAGCACCGCCGCGGCGGCCGCGTCGAACGGCCAGTCGAGTTCGCGGCCATCGTCGCGGCGCAGCACCGGCACGCGATGGCCGTAGGCGGCTTCGAGCGCCACGTCGTCGTCGATGAACACGCTTTCGAACGGCGGGAAGCGCGCCTCGGCCAGCACCGCCAGCGCCTGATCGCAGAGGTGGCAATCGTCACGCTGATAGAGGACGAATCCGGAGCGGTTCGGGACCATACGCTGCCGTCGCGGGAGAAGGGGCGAAGCGGCATAGAATACGGCGCCCGCCGCCCGCGGGCAGCCCCGACGCGCGACGGGCCATCCCCAGAACGACGCGGAGACGATGCATGGCCGTCAGCACCTTCGACCTCTTCAAGATCGGCATCGGCCCCAGTTCCTCGCACACCGTCGGTCCGATGCGCGCGGCCTGCCGCTTCGTCCACCGCTGGCTGGAGACGCCGGGCGATCTCGCGCGCACCGCGCGCGTGCGCGCCGAGGTCTTCGGCTCGCTGGCGCTGACCGGTCGCGGCCACGGCACCGACAAGGCGGTGCTGATGGGGCTGGAAGGCCATTGGCCGAACGCGATCGACCCCGACCTGATCCCCGACGCGCTGGCGCGGATCCGCGGCGAAAAGCGCCTGCGTCTGCTCGGCCGCCACGAGATCGGCTTCGACGAGAAGCACGATCTCATCATGAACAAGCGCCAGAAACTGCCGTTCCACACCAACGGCATGCGCTTCACCGCCTACGACGCCACGGGCGCCGAGATCGCCACCCGCGAGTACTACTCCGTCGGCGGCGGTTTCGTGGTCAATCAGGACGATGCCGCCGAAGACCGCATCGTCGCCGACACCACCGAACTGCCCTACCCGTTCGCCAGCGGCGCGGCGCTGCTGGAACAGTGCGAGCGCAACGGCCTGAACATCGCCGGGCTGATGTTCGCCAACGAACACGCCTGGCGCAGCGGCACCGACATCCGCCAGGGACTGCGCGAGATCTGGGACGCGATGCAGGCCTGCGTCCAGCGCGGCATCCGCGAGACCGGGACCCTGCCCGGCGGCCTGCACGTGACCCGCCGCGCGCCCAGCCTGCATGCCGAACTGTCGTCGCGCCCCGAGGCGGCGATGCGCGACCCGCTGACCGTGCTCGACTGGGTGAATCTGTACGCGCTCGCGGTCAACGAAGAGAACGCCGCCGGCGGCCGCGTCGTCACCGCGCCCACCAACGGCGCCGCCGGCATCATTCCGGCCGTGCTGCACTATTACGACCGTTTCTGTCCCGGCGCGAACGAACAGGGCGTGTTCGATTTCCTGCTCACCGCCGCGGCCATCGGCATCCTCTACAAGGAAAACGCGTCGATCTCCGGCGCCGAAGTCGGCTGCCAGGGCGAAGTCGGCGTGGCCTGTTCGATGGCCGCTGCCGGTCTCACCGCCGCACTCGGCGGCACGCCCGGTCAGATCGAGAACGCCGCCGAGATCGGCATGGAGCACAACCTCGGCCTCACGTGCGACCCGATCGGCGGCCTGGTGCAGATCCCGTGCATCGAACGCAACGCGATGGGCGCGGTGAAGGCGATCAACGCGTCGCGCATGGCCCTGCGCGGTGACGGCAAGCACAAGGTCAGTCTCGACAAGGTCATCAAGACCATGCGCGACACCGGCCGCGACATGCAGGACAAATACAAGGAAACCAGCCGCGGCGGACTGGCGGTGAACGTCATCGAGTGCTGAGCGCGCGGCCTGCGCCGCGCACCCGGGGCGCCCCATCGCTGTCACCTTGATCGGCGATGCTGCCGCGTGCCCCCTGGACGCCACGTCATGCCCCGTCCCCCGTATTCCGCTCCGCTCGCGCTGGCACTGGCGCTTGCCTGCACGTCGTTCGCCACGTTTTCCGCCGAACCCGTCGCGCCCACCGTCGCGCCGACGCCCCGCCCCGGCAGCGCGATCTTCCTGCACCCGGACGGCATGGGCGCGAACACGTGGTCGGCGACCCGGCTGCTGCAGGTCGGGCCGGACAGTCGTCTGGCCTGGGATCGTCTGCCGCGGCTCGCCATCTACGTCGGACCGATGACCGACAGCGTCAATGCCTCGTCCAACGGCGGCGCCACCACGCATGCCTACGGCGTGCGTGCGCATCTCGACAGCGATGGCTGGGTCGTGAAGGGCGAGGTGCCGGTCGCGGCCTCGGGCCAGCGCATGAGCCTGATGCGGGAAGCGCAGGCCGCGGGCAAGAAGATCGCGATCCTGAATTCGGCGCCGCTGACCGAACCAGGCACCGGCGATTTCCTCGCCACGATCGCTGATCGCGACGACCGAGCCGGCGTTCCCGGCCCAGATCGAGGCCCCAGGCGGTCTCCGGGCGCGGATCGGGATTGCCGAGCAGATCGTTGTCGCCGAGTTCGGCCGGCAGCAGCGCCGGCGACAGCTGATCGAAGCCCGGACGGCGCATGGTGCGTGCGCTCGACAGGCTCAGCCGCTGGGTGTCGTCGAGGTTCCAGCGCAGATGCGCGGACGGCAGCCATTCGCCGTCGCGCTGTTCGCTGTATCGTTCCGCCGGATCCACGGTGCGGTCGTCGATCCGGGTCTCGGTGTGCTGGCAGCGCAGGCCGGCGTCCCACTCGAACGCGCCGGCCTTGCCATCGAGGCGCAGGAACGGTTCGATCCGGGTTTCCGTGAGCGTGTTGAGACCGTCGGCGATCGGCAGATACGAGCCGAAGGCGCCGGGCAGAGCCGGCCGTGGCGTCGATGCATTGGGGATGGCGATGCGATTGCGATCGGTGACGATCGACGTTTCCCGCGGCTTGCGGCCGTAGGCCACGCCGAACCGCAGCCCGACATCGCCGACCGTCCGGGTGTGCCGCGCTTCCAGCGACCGCTCGCGATCCGCGATGTCGGTGCAGGTGCGGTCGCCGGTGTAGCGATCGTCTTCCGGAAACGGATTCGCGTCGCACAGGTATGCGTCCTCGTCCTCACGTTTGAATCGGGCGTGCACCGATACGACGAAAGATCGCGGGCGCCCCGCTTGCGGGCCAGCGGTGCAGAGGTACACTCGACGGGTACACGGGCTGGTAAGGGGCCACCCGATGCTGCGCTTCCTGCTCTTCTCGGCCGTCTATTTCGCAGGCGCCTGGTACGCGACGGCCTTTGTCGCCGCGGGCGCCAGCGTGAGCCTGCTCTGGCCACCGGCCGGCATCGCCTTCGCCGCGGTCCAGCGCTACGGCCCGCGCTGGGCGCTGATCGCACCGCTGCCCGTGCTGGCGATACATCTCTTGTTCGCGCCGGTGCCGGCGGTCTTCCTGCCGTTCTCCGTGCTCAGCAACCTCGTCGGCGCGGTGGTCGGCTATTACGCCTGCGTCCGCTGGAAGGATCTGGACAATCCGATGAGCATGCGCAGCGGGTTCGGCATGCTCGCGGGCGGCACGGCGATGTCGGCGACCTCCGCCCTGATCGGCGCTTCGGGCCTGGTCGCGGCCGGCATGGTGCCGGAAGGCGGACTGTGGCCGGCCTTCGCGAAATGGACCCTCGGCGATCTGCTGGGGATCATGAGCGTCGGACCGATCGCGCTGTTCCTGACCGAACCCGCCGAGGCCATCGCCCGTCGCCGCCAATACGCCGGCATCTTCGCCACGCCGCGCGAGAAGACCCTGTGGCTGGCGTGCCTGCTGATGGCGTTCGCGATCATCCTTCTCTTCGGGACGAACGGCAGCGTTTACGCGTACGGGATCGCCGCACTGCCGATGGGGCTGTTGCTGTGGAGCGCGATCCGGTTCGAGCCGGCATGGTCGATCATGGGCACCGGACTTTCGGTGATCATGCTGACCTCGCTGGCCGGACTCGGTCTGGCCGGCTTTCCACCGCCGCACAACTCGCTCGATGCGGCCATCCTGCTGGGCTCGATGTGCGTGTTCGCGAACGTCCCGATGACGCTGATGGCGGCGATGGGCCAGCAGCGCGCCGCGACCCAGAAAGCGCTGCGTCAAGCGACCACCGACGAGACGACCGGATTGCCCAATCGTGCGGCCTTCGAAACCGCGATGAAG
>JAYRTK010000013.1:0-22605 GCA_041919595.1 Lysobacteraceae bacterium | reverse complement strand
GGCGACCAGTAGAACAACATCGTGGCGGTATCGAACCCGGCCTGACGCATCAGCGCCAGCGCATCGAGGCTGAAATGCCGGAAGCACAGCGCCCCGCCCTCCGGGTCCACCGGGTTGCCGTGGTATTCCGGCGCCAACCGGTGCACGATCGCGCCGTTCTCTCCCAGTTCTGCGCGGATCACGTCATGCTCCCGCATCCGCCAACCCTCGGCGAAGGCGAACGGCGCCGACCACAGCAGCGTGCCGCCCGGGCGCAGGATGCGCACGCATTCACGCAGCGCCGCCAGCGGATCCGGCACATGCTCGAGCACATCGAACGACATCACGATATCGAACGACGCATCGTCCCAGGTCGTCGCCATCAGATTTTCGTTGCGCAGCCCGTTCAGCTCTTCGCCGCACGCGACCCTGTCGCCGAAATATTCGCTGCCGCGGATACGCGGATAGCGTTCGCTCAGCCAGCGATACAGCGGCGTCGTCTGCTCGGTAATGTAGATATCGGCATCGGCCGTCGGCGCGAGATCGGCCTGGAGCACGTGCAGCGCGGCGCGGGTGCGGTTGTTGAAGCCGCAATGCACACAGGCCAGATGCTCGCGCCAGTTAGGCATCGGGCCACCATCGGTGCGCGTGCCGCAGCTGTACAGGAAACCGGTGATGAAACTCGACGGTCTACGGCAGACCGCGCACCAACCGTCGATGCGAAAATCCTCCTCGATCGCCGGCACCAACGCTTCTTCATAGGCCAATCGCCGAGCGAACTGCGACGCAGTGTCGGCATGGTAGCGCTCGTACGCGCTCTCGCTGGTCACGCGCGTGGCCGGGAACGCCGGCACACCGGTCTTCACCTCGTCCATGAACGCCTTGACCCGGCGCAGGCCGGCGTCGAGCGAGTAGGTCGCGGTGACGAAGTCGAGACCGGCACGACTGATCCGGTCCCACAACGCGGGATCGGTGTACAGCGCGACCACGAGGTCCGCGAACGCCTCGGCGTCGTCGGCGACCAGCACATGCGCGTCGTCGACCAGATGCATGCCTTCGACCGCGATGGAGGTCGCGACCGACGGCACGCCGAAACTCAGGCTGGTGCCGAGTTTGCCCTTGATCCCCGCGCCGTAGCGCAGCGGCGCGACGCTGAGCCGGATCGCATCGAACCAGGGCTTGAGATCCTCGACGAAACCGACCACCTCCACGCCCGCATGCTTCGCCAGCGCCTGCACTTCGTCCGTGGGATTGCTGCCGAGCAGATGCACGCGCACACCGGGCAGGCGTTCGCGCACCCGCGGCCACACGTCCTCGCAGAACCAGGTCGCGGCATCGACGTTCGGACGGTGCAGGAAGCCGCCGATGAACAGCAGGTCGCGACGCGCATCGAAGCCCGTGGCGCGCCCCGGGATGTCGACGAACATCAGCGGCACCAGATGCACCCGCGCATCGGGCGCTTCGCGCGCCAGGATCGCCTGCTCGTGATCGCTCATCACGATGCAGTGATCGCAGCGGCGGATGATGTCCAGCTCCTGTTCCTTCCAGCGCAGCGCCGCCGCCAGCTTCTCCGCGGAGCCTTCCAGTTCGGCCTCGCGGACCTCGCGCAGGAAATACAGGTCGGCGGTATTGAGGATCACCTTGGCCGCCGGCGCGTGCGTGCGGATCGGATCGAGCCATTTCGCCGCGAACGGCGCGCGGCAGATCAGGGCGTAGTCGTAGCCGGCGCCCTCGGCGACGAGATGCTGGAGCAGCGGGCCGTGGCGGTCGGCCGACAGGCAGGTGATCCCGATCGATTCCAGCGTCTCGGTGTAATGGCCCAGACGCAGCATGTCGTCCGGCGCGAACACCACGTCGTAGCCCAGATCGACCAGGATCTTCATCAGATACAGGGCGGTGATCGATCCCGCGTCGCAGTCGGGTCGCGGCGTCGACCAGTCGATGAACAACAGGCGGGGCCGGCCGTCGCGCGCGCGCGCCGCGACATCGATCGTCTGCGGATCGACGTACTCGGCAACCGGCACCGGCGTCGGCGCTTCGCCGCGATTCACCACCGGATAGATCAGATTCAACTGACGGATGGTGTCGCGCACCAGACCGAGGCCACCGCGACGATAGACCGAGACCGCCTTCGTCAGCATCGACGGCAGACTGCCGGCATGTCGACGCGCACGACGCAGGGTGGTGAGCGCGTTGGCGGCGCGGCGCGCGACCGTCGGCCGCACCGGCACCGGCAGCGCGACCGGAGATGCGGGCGCGGTCGCCGGAACATCCGGCACGCTCGAAGACGCCGCCGCGCGCGTGCGGGCCACGACGTCCTCCGGCGTGTGTTCGTTGTGGCCGGAGACACCGCTCCAGCTGAACGCGTACGGCAACTGCGCGTAGCGCGCATGGCCGTTCGCGAACACCTTCGCCCGATATTCGCGCAGCAGGTGGGCGGCGTCGCCGGCCGCGGCCATCGTCAGCGAGGGACTGTGACGGGCGAAGACGTGTTCGTTGTAGAGATCGTTGCCGCTGAAATGGAAGAACACCAGCGGCCGCCCGTTCACGGTCCAGCCCGCGTCGTCGCGCACCACCTTCCGCTGCGGGAGGTTCCAGTAGGCCACGTTGTAACCGGGGTGATGCAGGATCAGCGTGCGCGGGATGAACGAGGGCAGCAGATCCGCCCACTTCTGGTCGACGAACAGTCCGTTCGGCACGTCGATCACGCACTGATGTTCCAGCCGTCGTGCCCACCAGCGCACGATCTCGCGCACCTCCGGCGTGCCGTGCAGCGCGACGAAGCCCAGGTTGTAGGTGCCGAGCTGCAGCATCTTGATGTCGTCGATCTCGACGTTCTCGGCCGGATCCAGCACATGCGGGGTCAGGATCGCATCGGCGTCGACGCCGAGATGTTCGACGACGTCGATCAGCGGCGACACCACCAGGATGTCCGGATCGATGTACGCCACCCGGGTCTCGCCGCGCACGCCGAACAGATACTCGAACACGAACGGCTTGATCGCCGTGTTGAGTTCGGTGATGTTGTAGCGCTCGGCCATGCCGGCGAAATCGGGAATGGCGAGCTGCTCCGGAAGCAGGATCTCGAACGGTTCGTCCGCCGGATCGATCATGCCGTCGATGCGGTCGCACAGCGCCACGTAGAACACGGCACCGGGGTGCTGATCGCGCACCGAAGCGCACAACGTCCGCGCGTAGGCGAGGAAGTTCTTCGAGCAGATCGTGAAGAAGACGAGGGGTTGCTGCCGGGTCATGCCTGGGTTCCGTTGCCGTTGCGGTCTTCGAGCCAACGCCACATGCGTTCGACGCCCTGGGCCATGTCCACCTCCGGCGCCCAGTCGAAGCATGTGCGCGCCGCGGCGATGTCGAGGACGATCTCGCGCACGTCGAACGGCCGCGCCGGCAGCGATTCGACGGTGAGGGCGCGACCGGCGACGGCCTCGATCGATGCGCGGACCGCGTTGAGGCTGTGGCCGACCCCGCTGCCGACGTTGAAGACACCGCAGACATCACTGACCGCCGCCTGCGCGGCGAGCGCGACGAGATCGTCGATGTAGAGATAATCGCGGACATGGCTGCCGTCACCCCACAGGCGCAGCGTGCCGCCGTCGCGCAGCCGGGCCATCACGGTCGCGACGAATCCCTGCGCACCGACCAGCGACTGCCGCGGGCCATAGGGATTCGACGGCCGCAGGATCAGCGGTTCGATCTCGCCGGCCTGCGCATACATCCGCAGATAGCCTTCGACCGCCGCCTTGACGATGCCGTACGAGCCGATCGGCCGCAGCGCATGCGCTTCGTCCACCGGCAGACGCTCCGGATTGCCGTACACGGTCCCGCCCGAGGAGAAGAACACGATGCGTCGACGGCCGTGGCGACGCATCGCATCGAGCAGTGCGAGCGTGCCCAGCAGGTTCGCGCCGACGTCCGCGGCCGGATCGGCGTTCGCGGTCGACGGCACCGTGCTGCTGGCGAGATGGACGACGGTCTCGCAGGACCGCAACGCCGCATCCAGGGCATCGGCGTCGGTCCAGGCCGCACGCATGTAGTCGATGCCGTGCCAGTCGACATCGCCGCGCGGCGATCCGGGATCGAGCACGGACGGATGGTGTCCCATCGCGCGCAGACGCTCCGCGAGATGCGAACCGATGAAGCCATTGCCGCCGATCAGGAGGACGCGCATCTCAGCGATCTCCCGACAGGCCGAAATGCGCCCACAGATGGTCCGCGTAGGCGGCCGCCGCGGCACGCGTCGCCGCACCGACCGGATACAACCGCTGCGCGAGCGCCTGGGCGGCGACCACTTCGTCGTAGTGGCGACGCAGATCCAGCGCACCGGTGACGCTGCCACCGTGATAACGATGACGGTTCAGCACCGTCGGCACGTAATGGATGCGGCCATGACGCAGCAGATGCAGATAGGCCACCCAGTCGCCGGCGACGCGATAGCCGGCGAGCTCGTCGATGTGCCGCTCGAGCACATCCAGCAGGGCATCGCGCCGGAACAGCGCGGCGCTGACGTTCGGGATGGTGTTCTTGACCGCGAGCGCGCGCTCGACCTCTTCCGCGCCGCTCGCCGTGTACGGCGCACGCCAGCGCTCGACACTCAGATCGTCGGTGTAGCCGAGATAATCGGCCGCGATCGGGAAACCGGCGGCGTCGACCCGCGATGACTGCGCATAGGCCATGACGATGTCGCGATCGTCGCGCATCGCCGCCATCAGCGTCTCGATCAACACCGGTTCGGCGGCATCGTCGGCCTCGGCGATCCAGACGTACTCGCCGGCCGCGCGACGCACCCCCGCCAGCCATTGCCGGAACACCGAACCGGAATTCGTCGCATTGCGCACGATCACCGGTTCCGGATGCGTGTACAGCCGTTGCAATCGCAGCATTTCGACGCTGTCGTCGCTGGAGGCATCGTCCAGCACCACGATCTCGGTCATCGGCCAGGTCTGCGCGGCGATCGAATCGATGCGCTCCGGCAGATAGCGCGCGTAGTTGTAGTTGGGTACGACCGCGGACACCTGCGGGGCGTCGTCGCCGGTCATCGCCAGCAGATCCAGCGCATAACGCCGGAAACCGAATTCACGATCGATCAGCTCGCGTCCGGCCGCACCGAGGCGCGCGTTCAGCGCGGCGTCGCCGGCCACGCGCAGCAGCGCGTCGGCATAGGCCGCGACATCGAACGCCGGCACCGCGAACCCGGCACGTTCTTCGACCAGATCGGCACCGCCACCGGTGCCGGCGAAGGCGACCACCGGGGTTCCGACCGCGAGACTTTCCATCACCACCGACGGGAACGGATCCTCGCGCGACGTCAGCGCGTACACGTCGGCGCCGGCGTAGTAATCGTCGGTGTCGAAATCCAGGCCGACGAAATGGAAGCGATCGGCGACACCGGCGTCGCGCAGCCGCGCGTCGATCGTCGCGCGCAGCGCCGGATCGGTGTGCCCGACCCAGACGACGTGGACATCCGGCCGGCGCGCGCACGCCAGCACCAGCGCTTCCGCGAGCAGATCCGCCCCCTTGCGCGCGTCCGCGTACCCCACCGACAACGCCACCGCGGACCCGGCGTCGATGCCGAGCCGGGCGCGCAGGCGCGCACGCGGCTCGGTCTTGTCGACCAGTCCGCGGTAGCGGTTGCGGGTGAACAATCCCTGCGGCCGCATCGCCAGCTTCGATTCGATCCGCGCCGCGCCGAGCGACGACAGCAGGCCGTCGCGCACCGCGCGCGACGGCACCACGATCCGCTCGCTGGCCTCGGCCAGCACGACCAGCGCCTCTTCGAGACCGTAATGCGCGATCAGCCCAGGCAGCTCGTGGATCAGCGACACGATGCGCATGCCGGCATCGCGGAACGGCACGATCGCGCAGCCGCAGACGGTGGTGTTGGCGATCACCCGGTCGATGCCCCGCGACTTCAGATCCGCGGCCAGCGCACGCTGGGCGTCGGCGTCCAGCGCGTACAGCCGATGCAGCGGCGCCAGCGCCTCGAACTGCGGTTCGAGCCAGCCCGGTCCCTGCATCAACGTTTCCACCTCGATGCCCATCTGCACGAATTCGCGCAGCAGGTTGAGCGCGAGATACTGCGCACCATGCGCCTGGGCGTCGTGCGACATCAGCGCGATGCGCGCGCGCGGACCGGCCGCCGACACGGCGCGCACCGGTGCCGCGGCACGCGGTTGCGCAACGGCGGCCACGGGCCAGCCGGCGGCTTCGGCGGCCACCAGCTGCTCCGACCACTGCGCGGCGACCTGCGCATGCACCGCGCGGACCTGGCGCGACAGCTGGGCCGCGATCTCGGCACGCGCCTTCACCACCTGCTGCGACCAGCGCGACGCGGTCTCGTCGCGGGCGGCCTGGACCTTGCCCGCCCACTCCGCGGCGATGCGTTCGCGCGCTTCCGCAAGCCGGTGTTTGAAGGCCGCATCGCCGTCGGCATCGCGGAGCATGGCCGGCGGCGCGATCTCGACGCGCGGCGACGGCGACGGCGGCGGATACGCCGCACCACGCCGGACCGTCGGATGGATGCGGTTGAGCTGACGCACGGTGTCGCGCATCAGGCGCAGACCGCCGCGCCGATAGACGCCGACGCCCTTCACCGCCATCGGCCACCAGCCGCCCGCGTGTTCACGCGCGCGATCGAGGGTGATCAGCGCGCTGCGCAGACGACCGCGTGCGACCGGGCGCGCGGTTCCCGCCAGGTGCGGCGACGACGTGGACGACGATGCGGGCGCGGATGACGCCGCGGGTGGCGATGCCGGCGCCGGGGTATGTTCGTTGTGACCCGAGGGGCCACTCCAACTGAACGCATACGGCAGGGTGGTGTAGTGCGCGTGGCCGTTCGCGAACACCTTCGCCCGGTATTCGCGCAGCAGTTCGGCGGCGTCGCCGGCCACGGCCATCGTCAACGAGGGACTGTGGCGGGCGAAGACCGCCTCGTTGTACAGATCGTTGCCGCTGAAATGGAAGAACACCAGCGGGCGACCGCTCGCGGTCCAGCCGCGCGCATCGTGCTTCACGTCGCGCTGCAGCAGGTTCCAGTAGGCCACGTTGTAGCCGGGATGGTGCAGGATCAGCGTGCGCGGAATGAACGAGGGCAGCAGGTTCGCCCACTTCTGGTCGACGAACAATCCGTTCGGCACGTCGATCACGCATTGATGTTCCAGCCGGCGCGCCCACCAGCGCACGATCTCGCGCACGCGATCGGTGCGGTGAAGCGCGACGAACCCGAGGTTGTAGACCCCGAGCTGCAGCATCTTGATGTCGTCGATCTCGACGTTTTCCGCCGGCTTCAGCACATGCGGGGTCAGGATCGCGTCGGCGTCGACGCCGAGATGTTCGACCACGTCGGTCAGCGGCGACACCACCAGAATGTCCGGATCGACGTACACCACCCGGGTTTCGCCGCGGACGCCGAACAGATACTCGAACACGAACGGCTTGATCGCCGTGTTCAGCTCGGTGATGTTGTAGCGCTCGGTCATGCCGGCCAGATCCGGAATGTCCAGCTGATCCAGGGTCACGATCTCGAACGGTTCCGTCGCCGGATCGATCATCCCGTCGACGCGGTCGCACAGGGCCACGTAGAACACGGCACCGGGGTGCTGCTCGCGCACCGAGGCGCACAACGTCCTCGCGTAGGCGAGGAAGTTCTTCGCGCAGATGGTGAAGAACGCGGGGATTCGGGTGTCGCTCATCGTGCCTCGTCATCGCGCCGCGCGGAACGCCCGGCGCATCTTGTTGCCTGTACCGATTCCGGAACGCCCCCTCGACCCGGATGCCACACCGCCGCGCGAACGGCGGCCTCTCAGCCGGAGCCCGGCGGCGCACCGCGCAGACGCATCACCAGCCGGCGCACCGGCCCGGTGATCCGCCAGCTGGTCGACGCCTCGATCTCGCGCAATCGCGCGGCGGCACTGTCCTGCCGCGCCGCGACTTCGCGCAACTCGGCGCCGAGCGCCGCGCTCGCCTGCCGCTCGGCCGCGACCAGCGCGCGCGCGGCCTCCAGCTCGTGCTGCAACGCTTCGATCCGGGCCTGCGCCTGCTGCAGACGCTGCGCCGCCTCGCGCGCGGCCTCCGCCTGCGCGCGCGCGACCGCCGCCTGCAGCAGCGATTCCGTCTCGGCGCGTCGCAACGCGGTCTCGTGGGCGAACCGCGTCTCCAGTTCCCGGGTCACGGTCTCGCGCACGGCGGCGGCTTCGGCCTCCGCCGCCGCGCGTGCGATCGCCTGCGCTTCGGTGCGGGCCGTGGCGGCCTCGCGGACGACGCGCGCCTCGGTGTCCCGGCGCGCATCCTCGAAACGCAACTGCAGCGTCGCGTCGACATCGCCCCGCAACTGGCGGACCATCGCCACCACATCATCGATCCGGTCCGCGAGCAGGGGCGCGTCATCCGGGCGCAGGCGCGCGCCCAGCGCATCGAACAGGCGCAGCACCGCCACTTCGCCTTCGCTGCCGCGCAGCGCGGCGAGATCGCGCAGTGCCTGCGGTTGATCGGGACCGACCAGCAGCACGCCGAGACCATGCGAATTCTGCAACTCGAAGCCCGGATAGCGCGCGGACAGCTCGGACCACAGCTTCCACACGCCGAAATCGCGCTCGCGGACCATGGTGTCGTGGAACAGCACCACGCCGCGCTCGGACAGTTTCGGCAGCCAGGTCTCGAAGTCGTGACGGACGGCGTTGTAGGTGTGCAGCCCGTCGATGTGCAGCAGGTCGATGCTGCCGTCGGCGAAGTAGCCCAGCGCCTCGTCGAAGGTCATGCGCATCAGGGTCGAGAACCCGCCGTACTCGCGCCGGTTGCAGGCATCCAGCGTGGCGAAGACCTCGTCGCCGTAGAAGCCGGAATGCTCGTCGCCGCTCCAGGTATCGACCGCATGGCAGCGGGTATCCAACGCGCAATGCTTCACCGCCTGGCAGAACCCCAGATACGAGGTGCCGTGGTGGCTGCCCAGTTCGACCAGCATCCGCGGCCGCGCTTCCTCGACCAGCCAGAACGCGAACGGCAGATGGCCGATCCAGGCGCTGGGCGGCAGATGCGCCGGCATCAGCGACATCGCCGCGTTCGGCTTGAACAGGTTCGGTGCGGTGCTCATCCCTTGCCTCCGTCGACGGCGAACATCCGCCGCATGATGCCTAGGCCGAGCCGCCGCCGCAGATCGAGGCCGTGGCCGCGGAACACGCCCACGGTGTCGCCCCACGGCGCGCTCCACTCCTCCGGGTGCGGCTCCCAGTCGGTCGAGACGTCCAGCAGTTCGCAACCGCCGAACTTCGCCAGTGCGCGGTAGCCGTCGGGATAGAAACGCCAGCAGTCCTGCGGATAGCGGTGCTCCGGACCGCGCGAAGGCGCGATCAGGAAGATCAGGCCGCCCGGCTTCAGCACGCGCAACATTTCCAGCCAGGTCAACCAGAAATATTCGATGTGCTCGAACGCCTGCCCGGACAGCACCACGTCGGCGCTGGCGGTGGCCAGCGGGAACCGGTACGGCGAGGTCAGCACCACGTCCACGCCGGGGCCGGCTTCCAGGTCGATCCCGGTGTAGCGCCACTTCGGGCTGTCGAACAGGGTGCGATAGGAGCCGTTGACGTCGTAGGAACCGATGTCGACCGCGTGAAGCGCCGCCTCGCGGTCCAGCCGCGCGGTCACCAGTCGCTGCATGTGCTCGTAGGAACTGACGTGCAAGGAAATCTCCGGGCGAAGGATGGCGATGCGGATGCGATGCTGCGCGGGTCACCCGGCCACGGGGCCGGGAACGATGTCGGCAACCGCCGGACCCACGACCCGCCGCAGCCCGATCGCGCGATACGGGATGCCGACCAGCCCGCTCGACCGCGTTTCGACGACGGACTCGAGCACCACGCCATCATAGATCCAGGCGGCCTGGACGTGATCGAACAGCGTGCCGTCGGCGACGGCGATGTCGACGGTGTAACGGCCCCTGGGCAGGTACGGCATGCGGAACTCGAAGACCGCCTCGATGCGCTCGCCGGACTCGACCGCGGGCGGCAGGGCATCGGGCCGGAAGGTGTTGGTGCCGAACAACTGCTGGCCCAGGCGATCCTTGACGAAGAAACCGACGATGGCGCCGGCCAGCCTGCGGTGGGCCTCGATCTCGACCACCAGGCGTACGAGATCGCCGCCGTCGACCTGCGGCCGCTCGCGACCCTCGACATCCTCGATCCGCGCCGAAAGGATGCTGGCGCCGCCATCGCCGAACCCGGCGCGCGCGGGATCGAAGCGGAACACCCGCACCCGGCTCGTGTCGAGGGCGGGATCGAAATCGTCGTCCGCGGCCTCGCGCGCCAGCGGCGCGACCACGCGCGGGCCGCCCGTGCGCGTCGCGACCGCGGCTGGAGACGGCTCGATCGGGACGGCCGCGGCGCGGGTGACCACGGCGGCGGTTGCGGCCGCATCCTGCACCGTCGACGGCATGTGCCCGTAGAGGCTGGCGTGATAGGCCTCGCACACCGTCTTGGCCGGCCCGTCCAGGATCACGCGTCCGCCGTCCAGCCAGATCGCGCGGTCGCAAAGATTGGTGACCGCGCCGGCGTCGTGACTGACGAACAGCACCGTGCCGCGGGTCTGGAACTCGCGCAGGAAGCGCATGCACTTCTGGCCGAAGAACACGTCGCCGACCGACAGCGCCTCGTCGACGACGAGGATGTCGGCGTCGGCGTGCGCGATCACCGCGAACGCCAGGCGCACGTACATGCCGCTGGAATAGGTCTTGACCGGCTGATCGATGAAGTCGCCGATGTCGGCGAACGCGGCGATCGCGTCGAACTTCGCGTCGATCTCGGTCTCGCGCATGCCGAGGATCGCGCCGTTCATGTAGACGTTCTCGCGCCCGGTGAATTCGGGATTGAAGCCGCTGCCCAACTCCAGCAGCGCGCCGACCCGACCCGAGGTGGCGACGCTGCCGTGGGTCGGCGCGAG
Organism: Lysobacteraceae bacterium; assembly: GCA_041919595.1. Taxonomy (GTDB): domain Bacteria; phylum Pseudomonadota; class Gammaproteobacteria; order Xanthomonadales; family Xanthomonadaceae; genus Lysobacter_I. Next base: position 11,685 of record JAYRTK010000013.1, on the reverse strand, counting down.
CGTGCCGCAGACGATCTGCAGCAGGGTCGATTTGCCGGAACCGTTGCGGCCGATGATGCCGACGGTCTCGCCGCGCGCGACCCGGAACCCGATGTCGCGCAGCGCCCAGAATTCGCGGAAATACTTGCCCGGCGGCAGACCGATCGCGCGCGCAAGGCGGGGCAGCAGCGCCTGCTTCAGGCGATCCTGCGGGCGTTCGTAGATCTGGTAGCACTTGGCGACATCGGCGACGACGATGGCCGCGTCGGTCATCGCCTCCGTCGCGGCCCCGGGTGCGCCGGCGTGAAGGTCAGAGGACATCCGCGAACCCCCGGCGGGTCTTCTGGAACCACCAGTAGCCCAGCGCCATGAACGCCAGGGCGGCGCCGTAATACTGCAGCAACGCCAGCGCGTCCGGCGCCTGTCCGGCGAACAGCACGACGCGGCTCTGCTCGATCGGCAGCGTGATCGGGTTGAGATAGACCCAGGCCCGGTACGCCTCGGGCAGCGAGGCGATCGGATAGAACACCGGCGAGAGGAACATCATCACCGTCGACAGCACGCCGGTGACCTGGCCGATGTCGCGCAGGAACACGCCGAGCGACGCCAGCAGCCAGGCGATCCCGAGCGCGAAGAAGCACAGCGGCAGCAGCACGAGCGGCAACCACAGCAGGGAAAGCGCGGGCGGCTGCTCGAACACCGTCATCGCGGCCAGCAGGATCGCGATCCCGACCGTGACGTGGAACACGGCGGAACCGACCAGACTCCAGCCGAAGGCTTCGAGCGGAAACACCACCTTCTTGACGTAGTTCGCGTTGGCGACCACCAGCACCGGCGCGCGCGTCAGCACTTCCGCGATCAGTCCGTGCGAGATCACGCCCACGAACAGCAGCAGCGCGAAGCGGATCCGGCTCTGCTCGCCCACGAGCCCGGGCCAGCGCGCCTCGAACACCACCGAGAACACGAACGTGTAGACCGCGAGCATCAGCAGCGGATACAAGAACGACCACGCGATGCCCATGAACGATCCGCGATAACGTCCCACCACTTCGCGCCGGATCAACTGCAGGATCAACCGGCGCTCGCGCCAGGCCCCGGCGAACAGACTCGCGGGACCGGCGGGAAACGGACGGTGTGCGTCGACCAGCGCGCCGTGGGTCATCGTGCCGGAGCCTGCCGCAGCGCATGCTGCAGATCGTGGCGCAGGTCCTCGAGCGATTCGACGCCGACGCTCAGCCGCACCAGATCGTCGTGGATGCCGAGCGCGGCGCGGCGTTCGACCGGCACCGACGCGTGGGTCATCACCGCCGGATGATTGACCAGGCTTTCGACGCCACCCAGCGACTCGGCCAGGGTGAACAGTTCGGTGCGTTCGCAGAAGCGCTTCGCGCCCTCGAAACCGCCCTTGATCCGCACCGAGACGATGCCGCCGAAACCGTCCATCTGGCGCGCGGCGAGCGCATGGTGCGGATGCGCCTTCAATCCCGGATAGATCACCGCTTCGACGCCCGGCTGCGTCTGCAGCCATTCGGCCAGGGCCAGCGCGTTCTCGCAGTGCGCGCGCATGCGCAGATGCAGCGTCTTCAACCCGCGCAGGGCGAGGAAACTGTCGAACGGCCCCTGCACCGCCCCGACCGAGTTCTGCAGGAACGCCAGTTGTTCGGCCAGTTCGGCGTCGTCGCCGACCACCGCCATGCCGCCGACGATGTCGGAATGGCCGTTGAGATATTTCGTCGCCGAGTGCATGACGATGTCGGCGCCATGTTCGAGCGGACGCTGCAGGATCGGCGAAGCGAAGGTGTTGTCGACGACCATGCGCAGACCGTGTTTCTTCGCGATCGCGTTCACCGCGTCCAGATCGACGATCTTCAGCATCGGGTTGGTCGGCGTCTCGACCCAGATCATCCGCGTCTGCGGGCGGATCGCCGCTTCCAGCGCGGCGGGATCGGTCATGTCGACGAAGCTGAAATCCAGGCCCGCACTGCGCCGGCGCACGCGCTCGAACAGGCGGAAGGTCCCGCCGTAGACGTCGTCCATGCAGACCACGTGGCTGCCGGTGTCGAGCAGTTCGAGAATGGTCGAGGTGGCCGCCAGTCCCGAGGCGAAGGCGAAGCCGCGCTGGCCGCCTTCGAGTCCGGCGACGCAGCGCTCGTAGGCGAAGCGGGTCGGATTGTGGGTGCGCGAATACTCGAAGCCCTGATGCACGCCGGGGCTGCTCTGCGCGTAGGTGGAGGTCGCGTAGATCGGCGTCATCACCGCCCCGGTGGTCGGGTCGTGGGACTGGCCGGCATGGATGGCCTTGGTGCCTGGGCCCCAGGCGCGGGTGTCGGCGGCGGGGCGGTCGGTCTGGCTCATCTCGGGCAACTCCATGAAAAGACCGGGAATTCTACCATCCGCCCCGGTCTTCCCGGGCCGTCACTGAACGCGACGGCGCAGCCAGTTCAGCAAATCGATGCGGGTGATGAGGCCGAGGAACCGGTCCCCGTCCATCACGATGACCACGTGGCCGCGATCGAACACCGGCAGCAGCGCCTCGACCGGCGAACGCACGTCGAGCATATCGAGCTTGCTGACCATGGCCGTGGACACCGGATCGCGGAACCGGGTCTCGTCGCCGTAGACGTGCAGCAGCACGTCGCTTTCGTCGAGGATGCCGATGATCCGGTCGCCGTCCATCACCGGCAACTGCGAGATCTCGTAGAGCTTCATGCGCTGGTAGGCGGTGATCAGCAGGTCGTTGGGACCGACCACCACGGTGTCGCGCCGGGTGTAGGGACGCAGGATCAGGTCGCGCAGGTCGCCATGCTGCTCGCGCTGGATGAACCCGTTGTCCAGCATCCAGTAGTCGTTGTACTGCTTCGACAGGTACTTGTTGCCGGTATCGCAGACGAACACCAGCACGTTCCTGGGGCTCGTCTGTTCGCGGCAGTATTTCAGCGCCGCGGCCAGCAGGGTGCCGCTGGACGAGCCGCCGAGCACGCCCTCGGCGCGCAGCAGTTCGCGCGCGGCGAGGAAGCTTTCCTTGTCGGTGATGGCGTAGGCCTTCTTCACCCGGGTGAAGTCGGAGATCGGCGGCAGGAAATCCTCGCCGATGCCCTCGACCATCCAACTGCCGGACTTCTCGCTGAGCGTGCCCTCGTTGATGTATTCGGTGAGGATCGAACCGACCGGATCGGCGAGGATGAGTTCGGTGTGCGGCGAGTGCTCGGCGAAACAGCGCGAAAGCCCGGTCATGGTCCCGGAACTGCCGCAGCCGAAGACGATCGCGTCGAGGCCGCCCACGCCGGCCATCTGGCGCAGGATTTCCGGCCCGGTGCCGAATTCGTGCGCCGCCGGATTGTCGGGATTGCCGAACTGGTTGATGAAATAGGCGCCCGGGGTTTCGTCCGCGATGCGCTTGGCCATGTCCTGGTAGTAGTCGGGATGCCCCTTGGCCACGTCGGAACGGGTGAGCACCACCTCGGCGCCCATCGCCTTGAGGTTGAAGATCTTCTCCCGGCTCATCTTGTCGGGCACGACCAGGATCAGCTTGTACCCCTTCTGCTGGGCGACCAGGGCCAGACCGATGCCGGTATTGCCGGCGGTCCCCTCGACCAGGGTCGCGCCCGGAGCGATATCGCCGCGCTGCTCCGCGGCCTCGATCATGCGCAGACCGATGCGGTCCTTGATCGAGCCGCCGGGATTCTGGCTTTCGAGCTTCAGGTAGAGGGTGCAGGGGCCGGTGTCGAGACGCTGGGCGCGGACGATCGGGGTCTCGGCGATCAGATCGAGAACGGAATCGCTGATCGGAGACCGGGAGGTCTGGGAAGTGTTCGGCATGCCGTCGCCCGTTCGGATGGGAAAGGGCGGATTATCGCATCGCCGGCCCGGCGAGGTGGCGCCACCGGTGGCCGGGGGGCTTCGATCGGCACGGATCCCACCGGGATCCCGCCCCGACGGACGACGGCGGGCGACACAGCGGCCCGCAGCGCCGTCCGTCGACCCGCGACGCGGGTCGGGCCACGCCTCAGTGGTGCAGCGCGTCGTACATCCGGATCAGGCGGTCCTTGGCGGCGAGTTTCTCGCGCTTCATCTGCGACAGACGGGTGTCGTCCACCGGCAGCACGCCAAGCTCGGCATCCAGCACCTGTTTGTCGAGCTCCTTGTGGCGGTGATACAGCTGACGGAATTCGGCATTCGCCTTCAACAGCGCTTCGACTTCGGTCTGGGGTTGCCCTTCGAACATGGATTCCTCCTCACGGCACGATGAACGGCGCGACCGGAACGGCCGCACCAGGGGTGGGATCGCAGGGAAACGCGTCCGTGGACCGCACATGGCGGCCACGAACGAACGCCCCGGCCGGGCACGGCACGGGGCGTTGCGGGGTCGGACGTCGGAAGCACGATGCGGACACCCCGGACCCGGGCGCCCGCAAGCACTTCGCTTGCGGCGGCGGTCTCCGAACTTGCGTCGCGCGGTGGCGTCATCGGTTCTGCCTGTCCTCCGGACGGCGAACGGGCCCTCCGGAAGACCGACGCTACTCCTCTCGCCGACGCTCGGCAAGCCTGCCGATCACAATTCCTCCGACGCCATGACGGGCGGCGGCCGGCATCGGGCCGAACCGCGCGCGGGCACGAAAAAACCCTTTCGCTTCAATCGCTTGTGAAAACCCGTTACGCCGCATGCCTCAGCGTCTTGCAGGCTTCGGCTTCGGCTTGGGTTTCGGTTTGGGCTTGGGCGGCGTGGTCGCCCCGCCGGCACTCAGCTCGGCCTCGCGGCGGGCCAGCTCGGCCTCGCGCTCACGCGCCAGACGCAGCTTCTCCGTCTCGTCGGCGGCAACGGTGTCGAGCAGCCCTTCGGCCTGCTCGCGGCTGCGCGACTCGGCTTCCACCGCCTCGCGCAACCGGGCGGCCTCCTCGGCATGGATCTGCGCCTCGACCCGCAGCCGCTCGGCCTCGGCACGGGCCCGTTCGGCATCGCGGCGGCTGGCTTCGACCAGCAACTCGCCGCGTTCGGTCTCCAGCCGCTGGAGTTCGGCGCGACCGGCCTCGGTACGGGCGGCGATCTCGGCCGTCTCCACCCGGATCTTGGCGATCTGCAGGATCTGCGGACGCTGCTTGCGCTTGGCGGCCTGCAGCGCCTGGACCGCCTGCCGGGCCTGCAGGCGCTCGTAGGCGGCATGGGCGTTGCGCTCGGGATCGGTATCGATCGCCTGCAGCCGCTGCCCCAGACGGGCGACGTCGGGATCGCGCTCCTGCGCGGGCGCGTCGGCCGGCATCGCGAGCAGCACCGCCAGCCCCAGCGTGGCGAGACGCGCGCTCACGGCGCCACCTCCACGCCCAGGCGCCGGCGCAGTTCGGCGATCTCGGCGCGACGACGGGCCAGTTCGCTCTGCTGGGCGGCCTCACGGCTGCGGGCATGGGCATAATCGGCTTCGGCCGTGGCCAACTGGGCCAGCACGATCGCATCGGCGTTCTTGCGCGCGGCCAGCGCGACCTGGGCCTGACCGAGCGCGGTCTTCGCGCGCAACAGGGCCTCGGCGGCGTACTGGTCGGCGTCGGCCGCCTCGGCCCGGAGCACCGCGGCCTGGGCCGCATCCAGTTCCTGCGTCGGCGCCGGCGTACGCGCCGTCGCCAAGGCCGGAAACGTGAGCAGAATCACAAGCAACGCGACGAAGGCACCACGGAAGTGCCATGACGGGTGCTGCGGGGAGCGCGGCAATTGTGCGAAGCTTGCGGGCATGGGGAGCGTGTCGGTGTCGGATGCGAACGCCGTCCGGTTCGGAACGGTTCCGGTTCCGTCGGTCATCGACGCGGTCCCATTGTGGTCAGCCCGCGCGGCCGATGCAATCGACGTCCGGGCTCCCTGCCCCGGCGCCGCCTGCCGGAAGCGCTTCACACCTGTCTCGGGGAGGTTCATCGATGGACATCGGCTATTTCCTGAAGCTGATGACGGACAAAAACGCCTCCGACATGTTCCTCACCACCGGTGCCCCCGTGCACATCAAGGTGGAGGGCAAACTCTATCCGCTGGGCAACACCGGTCTGCCGCCGGGCATGGTCAAGAAGATCGCCTACTCGCTCATGGACGAAGGCCAGGTGCCGGAGTTCGAACGCGAGATGGAGTTGAACATGGCGCTGTCGCTGGCCGATGCCGGGCGTTTCCGCGTCAACGTGTTCAAACAGCGCGGCGAGGTGGGCATGGTGATCCGCGCGATCCGCAGCGTGATCCCGACCATCGAGGAACTGCAACTGCCGCAGGTGCTCAAGAACGTGATCATGGCCCCGCGCGGTCTGGTCCTGATCGTGGGCTCGACCGGCTCCGGCAAGTCGACCTCGCTGGCATCGATGATCGACTACCGCAATTCCACGGCCGCCGGCCACATCCTCACCATCGAGGATCCGATCGAGTACCTGCACAAGCACAAGAAATCGATCGTGAACCAGCGCGAGGTCGGCCTCGACACCCACGCCTTCCACAACGCGCTGAAGAACGCGATGCGCGAGGCGCCGGACGTCATCCTGATCGGCGAAATCCTGGACGCGACCACGATGGAGGCGGCGATCGCCTTCGCCGAAACCGGCCATCTGTGCCTGGCGACGCTGCATTCCAACAACGCCGACCAGACGATCGAACGCATCCTCAACTTCTTCCCCGAAAGCGCGCACAAGAACGTGCTGATGAACCTGGCCCTCAATCTCAAGGCCGTCATCAGCCAGCGTCTCGTGGTCGGCACCGATGGCCGCCGCATCCCGGCGGTGGAGGTGCTGATCAACACGCCGATGATCCGCGACCTGCTGCGTCGCGGCCAGGTGCACGAGATCAAGGCCGCGATGGAGGAAACGCTGGAAGAGGGCATGGAGTCGTTCGACCAGTGCCTGTTCCGCCTGACCAAGGAAGGCAAGATCGACATGGAGCAGGCGCTGCGTGCCGCCGACTCCCGCGATGGTCTCGCGCTCAAGTTCCGCCTGTCCGAAGGCGGGAGTTCCGAACACGATCCGTATGCGGTGGCGTTCGACGGTGGCGACGGCACGTCTTCGTTCTCGCACTGACACCGCCTGCCCGCAAACGCGAACGCCCCGGCGTGCGGCCGGGGCGTTCGCGTTTCGGCGATGCCTGACCCCCGTCCGGGGCGACACGCCGTGAGCGATTGCGCCGCAACGGCGGCCCGGGCCGCCCCGCCTTCGCCCTACTTCGGTGCGTCCGGCTGGTTCTCCGGCTTCGCCGCCTCGAACGCCGGCAGCGCGAGGCAGGAGGCTTCGATCTGGCGGATGGTCGGATACGGCGCGAGATCGACGCCGAACCGGCGCGCGTTGTAGACCTGCGGGATCAGGCAGCAATCGGCGATGCTCGGGCTGTCGCCCTCGCAGAACTCGCCGCGCGCCAGATCCTCGACCAGCATCGCCTCGAAGGCACCGAAGCCTTCGGCGATCCAGTGCTTCACCCAGGCGTCGCGCTCGCTCTGCGGTGCGCTGTACTCGCGTTCGAGATACTGCAGCACCCGCAGATTGTTCAGCGGATGGATGTCGCAGGCGACCAGTTGCGCAAGCGCCCGCACCCGCGCGCGATCGCGCGGGGCCGCCGGCAGCAGCGCCGGCTCCGGCCAGAGTTCATCGAGGTATTCGAGGATCGCCAGCGACTGGCGGATGTTGCGTTCGCCGTGACGCAGGACGGGCACCAGCTTCTGCGGGTGGGTCTTCGCGTAGGCGGGCGCATGCTGTTCGCCGCCGTCGCGGATCAGATGCACCGGGACCTGTTCGTAAGGCAGCCCCTTGAGATTCAGGCCGATCCGCACCCGGTAGACGGCGCTGGAGCGCCAGTAGCCGTACAGCTGCAGGTGTTCGCTCATGCCGCTCCTCCCGTTTCCGGTGCCCGCCGCGCGCGGGGCGTCGATCGGTGCGAGGCCTGGAGCGCTTCACCCCGGGATTCCGCACGACCCTCTGGACCCGCACGATCTTGCGCGCGGCCGCCGCCCGGGGCAAGTCCGCGCCGCACCGCGGCACGGATGGCCCGAAGGGCGCTCACACCGCCCGATCGATCCGCTGCTCGATCGCACCGAAGAGATCGGCGCCGTCGCGCGCGCGCATCTCGATCCGGACCACGTCGCCGTATCGCATGAACGGCGTCAGCGGCTTGCCGTGCGCCAGCGTCTCGACGGTCCGCTTCTCGGCGAAGCAGGACGCGCCCAGCGAGGTGTCCTCGTTCGCGACCGTGCCCGAGCCGACGATCGTGCCGGCACTCAGCGGCCGGGTCCTGGCCGCATGCGCGACCAGCTGTGCGAAGTCGAACTGCATGTCGACCCCGGCCTCCGGGGCGCCGAACCATTCGCCGTTGATATGGGTGACCAGCGGCAGGTGCACCTTGTTGTCCCGCCAGGCCTCGCCCAGTTCATCGGGCGTGACGAACACCGGCGACAGTGTCGAACGGGGCTTGGACTGCAGGAAACCGAAGCCCTTGGCCAGCTCGTTCGGAATCAGGTTGCGCAGGCTGACATCGTTGACCAGACCGATCAGCTGGATGTGGCCGGCGGCCGCTTCCGCGGTCACCGCCATCGGCACATCGTCGGTGACGATCACGACCTCCGCTTCCAGATCGATGCCGTAGTCCTCGCTGGGCACCCGCACCGGATCGCGCGGGCCATGGAACCCGGCACTGACCGCCTGGTACATCAGTGGATCGACGTAGAAGCTTTCCGGGACCTCGGCGCCGCGGGCACGACGGACGCGTTCGACATGCGGCAGATACGCGCTGCCGTCGACGAACTCGTAGGCGCGCGGCAGCGGCGCGGCCAATTCGGCCATGTCGAGATCGAAGGCCCCCTCGGCGCTGCCGGCATTCAGCGCTTCGGACAGCGCGTTCAGGCGCGGGGCCAGGTTGGACCAGTCCTCGAGCGCGCGCTGCAGGGTGGACGCGATGCCGTCCGCGCGCACGGCGCGGGTCAGGTCGCGCGAAACCACGATCAGGGTGCCGTCGCGGCCACCGTCCTTCAGGGAACCCAGCTTCATCGGAACCTCGGATCTGTGCGAACGTGAATTGGTTTCAATTGTAACTGATCGTGGTCGTCAGCCGTCGACACCGGGCGCGCTCAGGCCTCGCTCTGGAACCCGCCGGCGCGGTACGTCAACACCAGGGTGTCGCGGTGCCCGCCCTGCGCATCGGGCAACGGCTGGATCGGCGTGCTCTCGTGGATCATCCGGGTGTCGTCCAGCAGCAGCAGGCTCCAGGGTTCGTGCAGCGTGAAGCGCTGGCCGTCCGGACCGGCGGCATCGAAGACCCGGGTCTCGCCGCCGCGGATCGCCTGGCGATCGACCAGGAACACGGCGACGAAGTCGACGCCGTCGCGATGCGCGCCTTCCGGCGTGGGGCGTCCGATGCCGTCGGTGGTATCGATCCGGAACTGGTGCGCCTCGACATACCAGGGGTCGACCGCGCGTACTTCGCGCAGGCAATCGCCAAGCGCGACCACGATGCGGTTCCAGGCCGGCGCGGTGACGGTGCTCTCGGCGATCGGCGCGAACCAGCGCTGCAGGCCACCGTGCAGCGCGTTGTAATCCAGCGACTGGTAATGCGCCCGGTGCGGCACCTGCTCGACCCCACCGCCGCCGACGATGAAACAACTGTGCCGGCGACGACGATAGCGACCGCCGTCGCGCAGATATTCGTCCGCCGGCAGGTCGTCCCAGCTCGGCCCCAATGCGCGCAGCGCCGCCACCGGAACGCCGCAGAGCGCGGCGACATCGTCCGGCGCGAGCACCGCATATCCGCGCCCGCACAGCGCGGAGACCAGGGCGTCTCGGGAGGTGTAAGGCGCTCGGAAGGTGGCGACCATCGGGGGTTCCTGCTCGAAGGGGGAAGGCAGCGGACATCCGCCGTACGCCGCCATGGCGGGCGGACTCCCACGCGACGCGGCAAGCCTGCTACTTTAGCGTTCAGACCGGGCCTGACGGGGACACATTCGCGGTCGACTGCGTTACGCCGACGCCCCGTCGCAGTCCGCATACGCGGTCCTACGTTCAAGGGTGAGCAACGCCGGGATGGCCATGGCAAGCAGGATGCTGATCGACATCGACCGTTTGCGCGCATTCGCCGACGCCACCAGCACCGAGGCGCTGACGAACAGCATCGAACGCGTGGTCCGTCCACTCGGGGTCCACTACTGGTTCTACGCGGTGGATCTGCCGCTGGTCAACGAACATCCGAACCAGCTGCGCATGGGGACCTATCCCGAAGCGTGGGTCTCCCACTACTTCGAGATGGACTACATCAGCATCGATCCGGTGATCAGCCATTGCCACGACCACGCCACGCCGGTGTCGTGGGAAGAAGCGCAGCACCACCATCGCAGGATCGTCGATCCGCACCTGCAGAAGATCCGCCATCTGTTCGGGGAAGCCCGCGAATTCGGCCTCTGCAACGGCGTCAGCGTGCCACTGCACGGTCCCGGCGTGTCCTGGGGGCTGATGTCGTTCGCCTCGCGCGATCTGGATGCCGCGGACTTCGAGGAGCGGCTCCCGGATCTGCACCTGCTCTCGCATTTCGTCCATGAAGCCGCGCGCCAGTTCCTGCGATCCAAGACGCCGACCCCGCTGCCGGCGCTGACCAAGCGCGAACGCGAATGCCTGTCCTGGGCGGCGGAAGGCAAGACCAGTTGGGAAATCGGCCAGTTGCTGAACATCAGCGAGCGGACCTCGATCTTCCATCTGCAGAACGCGACCCACAAGCTCGGGGTGAGCGGCCGCCAGGCCGCCATCGCCCGCGCGATCTCGCTGGGCCTGATCGTCTCCCTGCGCAACTGAACCCCGCGCTCCGCGCGCCCGGCCGCTCGCCCATGGCCACAAACGCATGTTTGTTGTCGTTCACGTCAATTTCTTGAAACCCCTTTGACCCCGGAATGAGGCCGGATCGATCCCGGACACTTGGATTTTCAGGGATTTATCGCACCACCCGCACGACAGAAACGGACCTGCATCAACCTGTAAGGTCGATCAGCTGCAAGAACTGACAGGGGTTCTGCTCACTGGTGTCTCCATCAATCACAGGAGGCGACACCATGGCATCAATCATCATCGGACGCGCAGGCGAACAGGGGCTCGGCGCGCCGCTACTGGACAGCATGTACCGGCTGCGCTGCGACGTCTTCCACGAGCGTCTGCGCTGGGAGGTCCGGGTTGAACACGGGCGCGAACACGACTGGTTCGATCTGATCGGCCCGCACTACCTGATCGCCCACGACGGCGCGGCGTCCGCGCTGGGCTGCTGCCGGCTCCTGCCGACCCAGGGCCCGAACATGCTGCGCGACATCTTCCCTGCCCTGCTCGACGGCGCACCGGTCCCCGCGGGACCGGCGATCTGGGAGGTCAGCCGTTTCGCGGTCCACCACGCCTGCGCCGGCGACGGTTACGGATTCGGCGCGGTGCCGACCTCGATGCTGGCCGAGATGTTCCGCTTCGCCGGCAGCCACGGCATCGAAGCCCTGGTCGGAGTGACCAGTGCACCGATCGAGCGGATGCTGCGTCACCTCGGACTGCACGTCGAGCGTCTCGGTGAAGCGCGGCGGATCGGCCGGGTCATGAGCCTGGCGTTTCGCATGCCGGTGGCGGAAAACCTGGACGTGGTCGGCCCGGCGCCGATGCTGCCGATGTCTCACGCGGCCTGAGCCGCGAATCGCAGGGGGATGCCGCCCCCCATAGACGGGTCGGCCGGCCGAACGGGGGGAAAGATCACCA
>JAYRTK010000012.1:0-22868 GCA_041919595.1 Lysobacteraceae bacterium | reverse complement strand
CGGAACAGCGCTTCATCAGCGCCACCCAGCTGGACGAACTGCGCGCCGCGCGGACCCAGGCCGATGCCCGCGTGGGCACCGCGCGGGCATCGCGCGACGCCGCGGCGCTGCGCCGCAGCTTCGCGGAACTGCGTGCGCCGGACGACGGCGTGATTTCCAGACTGCTGGTGCAACCCGGACAGATCGTGCTCAACGGCGGCGAACTGCTGCGCATGATCCGCGACGGTCGCCTGGAGTGGCGTGCCGAGCTGCCGGTCGCACAACTCGTCGGGATCTCGCCCGGCGATCGCGTCGCCCTGCGCAGCCTGACCGGCGCGACCGTCGAGGGCCGCGTGCGCGCGGTCAGCCCCGGCGTCGATCCGGCCACCCGCACCGGCACCGTGTTCGTCGATCTGCCGGCGGCACCGGGTCTGGCCACCGGCGCTTATCTCGAAGGCCGGATCGACACCGGCGTCGTGCGCGCGGCGACCGTGCCCACGGCCGCAGTGGTCCTGCGCGACGGCTTTCCGACCGTGTTCGTGACCGGTACCGACGGTGTGGTCCATGCGCGCCGGGTGCGGACCGGTGCCCGCAGCGGCGACGTGGTCGAACTGCTCGAAGGTCCGAAACCGGGCGAACGCGTGGTGCTGCGCGGCGCCGGCTTCCTCGCCGACGGCGATCGCGTGCGCGTGGTCGATGCGTCGCCAACGGCCGGAGGGCCTCCCCGGGCACCGGCGGGCGCCTTGCGATGAGCGGCGGCGGCAATCTCTCGTCGTGGGCGATCAAGCGTCCGCTGCCCGCGTTGATGATCTTCTTCGTGCTGTGCGTCGCCGGGCTGTGGGGTTTCCACAGTCTGCCGGTGGCGCGCTTCCCGGATGTCGCCTTCCCGATGACCACGGTCACCGTGATCCAGCCCGGGGCATCGCCCGCGCAGCTGGAGGCCGAGGTCACCCGCCGGATCGAGGATTCGGTCGCCACGGTGGCGAACGTCAAGCGGGTCCTCTCGACGGTGACGGAGGGCGTCAGCACCACCGCGATCGAGTTCACCCTCGAAGCCGATCTCGCGGACGCGCTGGACGACGTGCGCGACGCGGTGACCCGGGTGCGCAGCGATCTGCCGCAGGACATCCAGGAACCGGTGGTCGGCAAGGTCGAGATCCGCGGCACGCTGCAGACCTATGCCGTTTCGGCGCCGGGCATGGCCGCGGACGAACTGTCGTGGTTCGTCGACCGCGATGTCGCCCGTGCGTTGTACGGCGTGCCCGGCGTGGCCAAGGTCGCGCGCATCGGCGGCGTCGAGCGCCAGGTGCGGGTCGATCTCGATCCCGAGGCGCTGCTCGCCTGGGGCGTCACCGCCGGCGACGTCTCGCAGCAGCTGGCGCGGATCCAGGTCGAGCGGTCCGGTGGCCGGGTCGAGCTCGGCGGCGAACAGCAGACGATCCGCACCATCGGCACCGTCGTCGACGCGCAGCAGCTGCGCGACTACAGCATCAGCCTGCCCGACGGACGTTCGGTGCGACTCTCGTCGATCGCCAACGTGCACGACGCGGCCGCCGATCCGACCCAGGTCGCGCTGCTCGACGGCGAGTCCGCGGTCGGCTTCTCGTTGTATCGCGCCCGCAAGGCCGACGAGCTGAAGGTGTCGGCGCGGGTGCGCGATGCGCTGACCGCGCTGGAACGCGCGCATCCGGGCCTGCGTTTCCGGATGGTCAGCAATACCGTCGAAGAGACCGAGCGCTCCTACGACTCGTCGATGATCATGCTGGTCGAAGGCGCGCTGCTGGCGCTGGTGGTGGTGTGGTGGTTCCTGCGCGACTGGCGCGCGACCTGGGTGTCGGCGGTGGCGCTGCCACTGTCGATCATCCCGACCTTCGCCGTGCTCGCCCTGCTCGGCTTCAGCCTGAACATGATCACCCTGCTCGCGCTGTCGGTGGTGGTCGGCATCCTGGTGGACGACGCGATCGTCGAGATCGAGAACATCGTGCGCCATCTCGGCATGGGCAAGACCCCGCTGCAGGCCGCGCGCGATGCCGCCGACGAGATCGGCACGGCGGTGATCGCCACGTCGATGACCCTGGCGGCGGTGTTCGTGCCGGTGGCGTTCATGCCCGGCATCGCCGGCAAGTTCTTCCGCGAGTTCGGCTGGACCGCGGCCACCGCGGTGCTGTTCTCGCTGCTGGTGGCGCGGCTGCTCACGCCGATGATGGCCGCGTACCAACTCCGGCCGCATCCCGACCCCGGTGCCGATTCCGCGCTGATGCGTCGTTATCTCGGCTGGGTCGACGCGTCGCTGCGGCATCGCGGGCGGACCCTGTGGCTCGCGCTGGCGTTGTTCGTCGGCTCGCTGGCGCTGGTCCCGCTGATCCCGGCGACGTTCATTCCCTTCACCGATCTGGGCCGCAGCAATCTCAGCATCGAGCTGCCGCCGGGCACCCGGATCGAGGACACCGTGGTTTTCGCGGAAACGGCGCGCGCGCGGCTGGAGACGATTCCGGAACTGAAGCAGACCTTCACCATGGTCGGCAGCGCGCCCGATGTCGGCGATCCCGGCCGCAGCGGCGTCGTCGAAGCGCGCAAGGCCACCCTGGTGCTCGACTGGGGGCCGGCCGACGACCGCGAGCGCGACCAGAAAACCCTCGAACGCGCCGCGCGTGCGCTGCTCGCGGATCTGCCGGGCGCGAAGATCAGTTACGTCAGCTCCGAACCCGGCGAGCTGATGCAGCTGGTGCTGTCCGGCGACGATCCGCGCACGCTCGAGGCCGCGGCCGCGGCGGTCGAACGCGATCTGCGCGGGCTGCGCGGACTCGGCAGCATCTCGTCCTCGGCGTCCCTGCTGCGACCGGAGCTGCAGATCGTGCCGGATCCGGCGCGCGCGGCCGATCTGGGCGTCGCCACCGCCGATATCGCCGAGGCCACGCGCATCGCCACCAGCGGCGACTACACCCAGCGCATGGCCAAACTGAATCTGCCCGACCGGCAGATTCCGATCCGGGTCGGATTCGCCCGTGATGCGCTGGCCGATCCGGCGCTGATCGGCCAGCTGCGCGTGCGCGGTCGGCAGGGTCCGGTGCCGTTGTCGGCGGTGGCCGAGATCCGCGACGGCAGCGGGCCGTCGGTGATCTCGCGTTACCAGCGCCAGCGCAACATCACCCTCACCGCCGAACTCGACGGCCGGCCGCTCGGCGAGGTCATGGCCGAAGTGCAGGCGCTGCCGTCGGTGAAGGCGCTGCCGACCGGGGTGCAGTTCCTCAACGCCGGCGATGCCGAGGTGTTCGTCGAACTGTTCTTCGGGTTCACCATGGCGATGCTCGCGGGCATCGTCTGCATCTACATGGTGCTGTTGCTGTTGCTGAACCATCCGATCCAGCCGCTGACCATCCTGACCGCGGTGCCGCTGTGCGCGGGCGGTGCGTTCGGCGCGCTGCTGCTGAGCGGACACATGCTCTCGCTGCCGGCGCTGATCGGCCTGCTGATGCTGATCGGCATCGCCACCAAGAACTCGATCCTGCTGGTGGACTACGCGGTGATGGCCGAGGACCAGCGCGGTCTGTCGCAGCGCGAAGCGCTGATCGACGCCTGCCGCAAGCGGGCGCGACCGGTGATGATGACCACGCTGGCGATGGGTGCGGGCATGCTGCCGCTGGCGCTGGGCGTCTCCGGCGATTCGAGTTTCCGCGCGCCGATGGCGTGGGCGGTGATCGGCGGGCTGACCACCTCGACCCTGCTCAGTCTGATCGTGATTCCGGCCGCGTACTCGGTGCTGCACGATCTCGGGCAGTGGCTCGGGCGCCGCTTCCGGCGCGCGCCGAAAGTGGCCCGGGACGTCGTGGACGGTGCCGGGGCGTGAGCCCGGTGCCGTCCGGGCACGCGTTCAGCGGTCCGCGCCGGCGGCGGCGCGCCAGGCGTTGGCTTCGAGATTGATCCGGTACAGCAGCGCGGCCTTGCGCAGCGAATACAGGGTGATGTCGCCGTCGTGCTCCGCGGCGAGCTGCTGCTTGAGCGCCGCGTATTCGTCGCGCCTGGCGTCGACCGCGCGCAGGTAATCGCGGAAATTGAGCGCGCCGGCGATCCACGGGCAGTCCTGCGCGCACAGATGCACCACCCGCTGCACGGGTTCGCGTTGCGCGTGCCAGTACCAGCGCACGTCGGGATGCGCAGGACTGTTGCCCCAGTCGGCATAGCCTGCGCGCACGAGCGCGTCCGCGGCGCGGTCGAGATCGTCCGGCCGCGCCAGCGCCAGCGCCATGTCGATGATCGGTTTGGAGCGCAGGCCGGGCACCGCGGTGCTGCCGACGTGATGCAGCCGGTGATCGATGTCGATCAACGCGATCGAAAGATCCCGCGCGGCGTCGGCGAAGGCTCCGGCCCAGGCGGGATCGTGCGCCTGCTGCTCCATCCGCAGCGCGGGGCTGCGCACGTCGCGCCAGCGGCGGAAACGGCGCAGGATCGGTTCGCCGTGGATCGCGCCGATCTCGCGCTGCAGCGCGCCCAGCAGTCGCGCCGCTTCGGTCTGTCTCGTCTTATCCGGCGGCGACGACATCGATGCGTTCCTCCGGATCGCGCCAGGCCGCCGGCAGTGGACGGCCGAGTTGCGCGCGCAGCGCCGCGTAAACCGCGGCCGCTTCGGCGCGCAGCCGTGCGCGGGTCGCCGCCGCGATCCGCACCGGGCGTTTCGCCGCGTGCAGCCGGCCGGCGTCGGGATTGAGCTTCGCGCGCAGGTGCGCGGGCAGCGCGCGCAGTTGGCGCAGCGCGGTCATCCGCAGCGCCGCGCTCGCCGCCGCGGCGTCGAAATGGACCTGCGCCGTGGCATCGATGCCGAGCCAGTCGCACAGGTCGGCGAATGCCGCGCCCGGATCGGCGTAGAACTCTTCGTAGAACAGCACCCGCAACCGGTCGTCGCCGAAACGGTCGCGCCAGCGCGCGAGCGCGGTATCGACGCGCAGCAGCTGCCGGTAATGCAGACCGAACGGAAAGTAGGTGCCATCGAAGCGCGCCGGACCCTCGCGCGACAGGGCGACATCGGCGTCCGTCTCGCCTTCGTTGCCGGTGCGCAGGTACAGCGCGTAGAGACTGATCAACATGTCCACCGGATCGCGGAGCAGAACGACGGCGCGCGCCTCCGGATGCGCTGCGGCGATCGCGCGCGGCGCGGCGGTGCTGTAGAGGTACCAGACCGACGCTTCGGCGCGATAGCGATGCTGTTCACCGCCCTGGAACAGGGCGAGGTAATCGTCGCGATCGCGGACGGTGTGCGGCTGCTCCGGCAGATCGCCGGCGTAGTGGTGCGGCTCCTTGAGCACCGAGGCATAGACCTCGGGATGCTGCTTCAGCGCCGCGTACAGCGAGGTCGTGCCGCAGCGCGGAGCGCCGACCACGAACAGGTTGGGGCCCGGCGTCACCACGGAAACGGTTCCCGGTCCTTGTAGAACCCGCCGTGGCCACCGCCGCCCTGTAACAGCCAGAGAATGGTGTCCGCGCCCTCCTGCGGCGTGCGCGGCGCGCCGATGCCGCCCAGCCGTGTCCGCACCCAGCCCGGCGTCATCGCGTTGACCCGGATGCCGGCCCCGGCCAGTTCGTGGGCGAAGGACAGGGTCATCGCGTTCAACGCCGCCTTCGAGGCGCGGTAGCCCAGATTGTTGCCTTCGATCTTCGCGACGCTGCCGTGACCGCTGGACACATTGACGATGTGCGCGCCCGGTCGGCCGCGCATCAACGGCAGCGCGCGCTGGATCAGCCGCCAGGGTCCGAAGAAATTGACCTCGAAGGTCTCGCGCGCCTGCGTCAACGGCTCGACGCCGGGCGCGTCGCGCACGCCGCGGGAAATGCCGGCGTTGTTGACGAGAGCGTCGAGTCCGCCGGATTCGACGCCGATCCGTTCGATCGCGGCATCGACCGTGCTGTCGATCGTGACCGGATCGCTCAGATCGAGGTGCAGCGGGATCGCGCCCTCGATGCCGCGCCTGGCGATCGCGCGCGCGCCTTCCTCCGGATCGCGGCATCCGAGATACACCCGGGTGCCGGCGCGGGCCAGCGTTTCGCAGACGATCAGGCCGATGCCGCGGTTGCCGCCGGTGACCAGCGCCACGCGACCCGGACCGATGGCCGCGAGGCCGGCGTGATCCGATGGCGTTGTCGTGTTCATGCCGCGATCTCCCGGTACTCGGGGAAGCGGCCGAACAGGAACGCTTCGCGTCGCCGCACGAAGTCGGCGAGCCCGGCGTCGAAATACGCGCCCGTATCGCGCGTCTCGCGACGCTCCTGCGCCTCGTCGGGCAGCACCGGCGCATGGGTCCGGATCCGTGCGCGCAGGTCGTGCGATTGCGGGTCGTCGCCGAGGCAGTCGGCCAGGAACGTCGCGAGCTCGTCGTTGAGCCGTTCCGTGTGCAGGAACCGCACCGGAGCGTCGTAGTCCGGCAGGCGTCCCGTCATGCATTCCGCGGGACCGATGGCGGCGAAGGCCTCGCGCGGCGAACGGCAGAAGAAGCGCACGAACTGTTCGGTATGCCATCCCGGCGCGTGCTCCGGCGGCAGCCGGACGTTCGCGAAGCCGGTGGCCTCGCCGCGATGGACGTTGACGAAGTGGGTGTTGGCGATCCGCACGAAGGCATCGAAACCGATCTGCGGATAGTCCGGGTGATCGCGCAGGATCGGTGCGGGGTCGCAATAGGCTTCGGGATGGCTCTTCCACCAGCCGTAGTGATATTGCGAAACGTAGCGGTCCCACGGCGAGCGGATCACCGACAGCACCGGCTTGCCGTGCTCGGATGCGGGAATCTCTTCGCAGGTCGCGTGCTTGCGGCCGTACTCGACCGCGCGCGTGCCGTAGGCCAGCTGCAGCATCCGGGCGACGAACGTACCGCCGGTCTTGGGCATGTGGATGAAGACGAAGTCGGGCGTGATCAGCACGGTGGCGGCTTTGGCAGTGCGGCGCTGGCGGGGCGCGTCAGGCGCGGATCGGCCGGACGTCGCCGGACAGCACGCGGCGCATGCCGGCGCCCAGCTGGCGTCCGCAGTAATCGCCGTAGAGCACGCCTTCCGCGGTCAGGCGCAGACGATCGTCGGCGACTTCGATCAGACCGGACCCGTTCAGGCGGGCGATGTCCTCGGCGAGCAGGAATCCCAGATCGACGCCGTGGCGACGCCGATAGTCCCGCAGATCGATCTCGGTGGTCTTCAGGCCCATGACGACGTCGCGCATCATGTGGTCGACGCTGCTCAGCGCCAGTGCGCGCTGGGTCGCGCTGCGACCGCTTTCGATCCGCGCCAGATACTCGTCGATCTCGCTGACGTTCTGCCGCGACATGCCGCCGACGCTGCCGAAGGCCGAGGCGCCGATGCCGTACATGTCCTCGCCGCGCCAGCGCGCGATGATGTGCCGCTGCGGGTAGCGGCCTTCGCGGGTGAAGGTGAAGTAGGTCGACGGCAGATAACCCGCCTCGCGCAGCCGGCCCAGGCCCCAGCGCGCCAGCGATTCTTCGTCCTGCGGGCCGGGCAGCGAGAGTGTGCCGCGGCGCAGGTCGGCCATGTAGTGGGCGTTCGAGTACAGCTCCAGCTTGTACACGGTCACCGCATGCACGCCCAGATCGATCGCGCGCTCCACCGAATGCCGCCAGCTTTCGGGCGTCTCGCCTTCCAGACCGGACAGCAGATCGACGTTGACCACGACACCGGCGTCCAGCGCCCGACGGATCGCGCGCGCGTTCTTCTCTTCGGTGTCGTGGCGCCCGGTCAGCGCCACCACGCGGTCGTCGAACGACTGGATGCCGAAACTGATGCGGTTGACGCCGAGTGCCGCGAGTCCATCGATCAGGCGGTTGTTGAGGGTGACCGGTTCGATCTCGAACACGAACTCCAGATCGTCGGCCAGCACGAAGCAGCGTTCGATCGCCTGCCGGATGCGCGTCAGCTGTTCGGGCTGCAGCACGCTCGGCGTGCCGCCGCCGAAATAGATCGTCTGTACCCGGCGGCCGCGCAGGGCGTGCGCATCGGCGACCTGTTCCAGCTCGGCGCAGAGCGCATCGACGTAGCGTTCGCGGACCGCGTGCGACGACTCAGAGAGCACCTCGATCTTGAAGAAGCAGTAGCGACAGCGCTGCAGACAGAAGGGAATGTGGAAATACAGATGCAGCGGCGCGTCGACCGCGCGCGGTGCCGGTGCCGGTCCCGCCTCGGCGACCGGCTTCCAGTAACGCTGCGGCGGCCACGCCACCACGAAGCCGTCGCGGTTCGGCGGCTCTTCGCGATAGTCCGCGACCTGCGCGGACGGCGGACGCGGGAGGTCGCGCGCCGCGGCCGAAGGCGGCGCGTCCTGCACCAGTACCGCGTCGATCGGGCGGGAGATCGCGTTGTCCATCGCGTTCATGCGCTGGCCGCACCGTCCGCGCGCAGGGCGACCAGCGCGGCGACGCTGCCGACGGTGGCGAAATTGCGGCCGTCCAGATCCTCGTCGAGGATCCGGATCGCGAACTTCGTTTCCAGCGAGTTCACGAATTCGGCCATGCTGATCGAGTCGAGCGCGAGGCCGTCGTCGCCGAGCGATGCGTCGGCCGCGATCGTCTCGCGGTGCAGGTCGAGATCGAGATCCTCGCAGAGGATGTTCCGGATGGTGTCGATGACGTTGGATTCATTCATGTCCGTATGCCTCGAGAAGGGTCCGCCGGTCCGGCTTGCCGCTGGCGAGCCGGGGCAGACGGTCGATGATGTGGAAGCGATCGGGTCGTGCGAAGACGGGCAGCGTGCCGATCGCTTCGCGCTTGAGCGCGGCGATGTCGGGTGGCGTCCCGGTCGCGTCGGGTTCGACGACGATCGAGAACCCGCGACCCGCGGCGGTGTCGCGCGACCACGGCACGGCCACCGCGGTGGTCACGCCCGGCCAGGCCGCGACGGCTCGCTCCACGTCCGCCAGCACCAGCAGCTTGCCGGCGCGGTTGAGACTGAGATCGGCGCGGCCATGCACCTGCAGACCGCCGTCCGCCGCGATGCTCGCGATGTCGCCGGTGTCCCACGGCGTCGACGGAGTCGTCGTCTCGCCCTGATGCTCGATGCGGAACGCCGGAAAGGGATGCGCGACGTGCAATCGGCCGCGACCGTCGCGCATATCGGCGAGCGAGAGACGCACGCCCGGCAATGCACGCAACGCATCGGGCGCCTGCGTATCGGCAGGCGCATCGCCGATCGCGATCACGCCCAGTTCGGAACTGCCGTAGAGATTGTTCACCGCGCCGAAACAGCCGCGTGCCTGCGCCAGCAGCGGCTCCGGCAGGGCGTCGCCGGCCGAGACCACGCGAATGCTGCCGGGAATCGGCCCCTGCTTGCGCTGCAGCACCGCGCGCAGCAGGTGCGGGGTGGCGAACGTCGTCTGCGGGGCGAACCCGCGCAATGCCGCGTTGAAACTCAGCAGATCGGCTTTCGGCAGCAACAGGATCTCGGCGCCGGCGAGCAGCGCGACCAGCAGTCCCGCGCCGAGACCGTAGAGATGATGCAGCGGCACCGCGATCAGTACCCGTTCGCCGCGTGCGATGCCGAGGCGTTCCCCCGCCAGACGCGCGGTGGCGAACAGTGCATCGGTGCGATGCCAGAGCACCTTCGGTGGCCCCAGCGTGCCCGAGGACAGCACGGCGATGGCGCCCGTGTCCGCGTCGAGACCGGCGCCGCACGCGGGCGGCGTCGCGTCCGGCGGGCACAGCAGCAACCGGCGCCCGTCCGCCAGTGCGGACAGCAGCAGGCCGAGCGCTTCGGCATCGGCGACGCCGCGCAGCGAGGGCAGTGCCGTCGCTGCCGCCGCATGCCATCCCGCGCGGCCTGCCGCCACCCAGTCGGTCACGGATGCGTGGGTATCGCCGATGCGCAGGTGCGCGCCGGCGGCAACGAAAACGCTGTCGGTGAAACGGTCGTCGATGGATCGGTCTTCGGTGAATCGGCCTTCGGTGAAATCAGGTGCCGGTGCGGCATCCGGGCATGCGTTCATCCCAGCCTCGCCAGCGATTCGCGACTGAGGATTTCGCGGATCCGCGCGCACGGCTCGCCTTCCATCAGCAGATCGAAACGGCGCGCCACCGCCCAGCCTGCGCCCACGCGCAGCAGGATCGGCGCCGGCAGCCAGACGATCTCGAGGTCGCGCTTGTGCAGCCGGCCGCGGTTGTCGGGATCGAGCAGCCTGCCGAGTCCCTCGCTGCCATCAAGCGCACGCGCACGCTGCATCGGCGCGAGCCGGTCCAGCAGGACCTCGGCATCGGCGATCAGCAGTGCGTTGTCCGGCGCGTCGAGATACAGCCGGGAACGGCGGTGCAGCACGGCGCCGCGCGATGGTTCGTGTTCGGTGCGTTGCTGCAGCACCTCCACGCCGATCCGGCGACCGGCGCGCTGCTCCAGGAAGTAGGTGGTGGACCCGGGCAGCGCGAGGTAGTCGGCGAGATGCCCTGACACGTCATGCCCGGACACGTCCGCTCGCGCGGAGGCGTACTCGCTGCCGGTGTCCGGGGCGCAATGCGGCTCATCGACGGTCGCGTCTGTTTCCGGAGGCACCGCTTCCGGATGGACGGCCTTGTCTCTCCAGTCTTTCATCCATGTGTCCTTGAACCGCATCGCGAAGACGATGCGGCAACGCTCCTTGTTTCGCTCCGGATCCGGCGACGACGCACGTCGACCGGACACGCAACGCAGCGGTCGAGCCTAACCCGGTCGGGTCGGCGCTGCCAAGTGCTGCGTGCGAACCTTCAGCTGCGCAGGCCGACGCCGCGTCGCAGCAGCGAGATGCCGATGCCGCCGAGCACCACCACGAAGCCCAGCATCAGCGCGTAGGCCAGCCACAGTGGGACATCGGAGACGCCGAGCAGGCCGTAGCGGAAGGCGTTGACCATGTAGAAGATCGGATTGAGATGGGTCGCGGCCTCGGCCCAGTCGGGCAACAGCTTGACCGAGTAGAACACGCCGCCGAGATAGGTCAACGGGGTCAGGATGAAGGTCGGCACGATCGCGATGTCGTCGAACTTCTTCGCGTACACCGCATTGACGAAACCGGCGAGCGAGAAGATGGTCGCGCCCAGGATCACCGTGCTCAGCGTCACCAGCGGATGCGGCACCCGCACCTTGGTGAAGAACATCGCGATCACCAGCACGATCGCGCCGACCATCAGCCCGCGCAGCACCGCACCGGCGACGTAACCGGTCAGGATCACCCAGGCCGGCATCGGACTGACCAGCAGTTCCTCGACATGACGACCGAACTTGGCGCCGAAGAAGCTCGACGAGATGTTGCCGTAGCTGTTCTGGATGATGCTCATCATCACCAGGCCGGGGACGATGAAATCCATGTAGCGGATCCCGTCCATCTCGCCGACGCGCGAACCGATCAGGCCGCCGAAGATCAGGAAATACAGGGTCATCGTGATCGCCGGCGGCACCAGGGTCTGGCCCCAGATGCGCAGGATGCGCGCCACTTCGCGGCGGACGATGGTGTACAGCGCGGTGCGGTGGCGCTGGCCGATCGACATCGTGTCCCCGCTCATGCCGCGGCCGCCTTGTCGCCGGCGTGGTCGTTTCCGGTCATGCGCACGAACAGTTCCTCCAACCGGTTGGTCTTGGTGCGCATCGAGCGCACCCGGATGCCCGCGGCATCCAGCGCGGCGAACACGCCGTTGAGGTCCATCGCCCGCGGCATTTCCAGGTCGAGCGTGTGGTCGTCCTCGGCGAGGAGCGTCGCGCCGGCGATCGTCGGCAGCGTCCCCGGCAGGCGGCCGTCGATATCGAGCAGGAAGCCTTCCACGTCGAGCTTGGCCAGCAGCGCCTTCATCGGCCCCTGCTCGACGATCCGCCCCTTGTCGATGATCGCGAGATTGCGGCAGAGGCTTTCGGCCTCTTCGAGATAGTGCGTGGTGAGAATGATGGTCGTCCCGGCGGCGTTGATCTCCTTCAGCGTCTTCCACATGCCGCGGCGGATCTCGATGTCGACGCCGGCGGTGGGTTCGTCGAGGATCAGCAGCCGCGGCGAGGTCATCATCGCCCGGGCGATCATCAGCCGCCGCTTCATGCCGCCGGACAGCGTGCGGCTCATCTTGTCGGCCTTGTCCCACAGCTGCGCCTCGCGCAGCACCTGTTCGGCGCGCACCATGGCCTCGGCGCGCGGGACGCCGTAGAAGCCCGCGTAGTTCACGCAGATGTCGAACGGCTTCTCGAACATGTTGAAGTTGATTTCCTGCGGCACCAGGCCGATCAGGCGCATCGCGGCGTCGCGTTCGGCGACGATGTCGACCCCGAAGATGCGGACCTCGCCGCCGGTCTTGTTCACCAGCGAGCTGACCACCCCGATCAGGGTGGACTTGCCGGCGCCGTTGGGGCCGAGCAGGGCGTAGAAATCGCCGGGTGCGACGTCCAGCGACACGCCCTTGAGCGCTTCCACGCCGTTGTCGTAGGTCTTGCGCAGATCGCGGATCGACAGCGCCGGAGCGCCGGGGGCGGTCGGGGTCGGGTCTGGAGCGACGGTCATCGGGTGTCCTCTGCGCCGGGGCCGGAAGGGGAGATCGGCGCGGCGGAACGGGTAGTATAGGCGGCCGGCCAGGATCGGCCGGCCAACGCCTCGAAAGACACTCCATTCCACAGACCTCTCCCGTGCCCGCCCATTTCCCGCTCAAACTCGTCGCCCGCCGGATGCTGGCGCCGACCGTGGCCCACCTCGAATTCGTCCGCGATGACGGACATCCCCTGGATTACATCCCGGGGCAATTCCTGCAGGTGCATTTCCACTATCCCGACGGCACCGCGACCAAGCGCAGCTATTCGCTGGCCACGCTCCACGATCCCGCGCGCGGTCCCGGCGACGAGGTCGAGATCGCGGTCAGCTACGTGCCCGGCGGTGCGGCGACCGCGCTGTTCGAGAACCTCGAACTCGGCGGCAACATCCAGGCCAGCGGCCCCTATGGCCGGTTCTGCCTGTTGCCGGCGGACACCAATCGCCGCTATCTGCTGATCGGCACCGGCACCGGCGTCACGCCCTACCGGGCGATGCTGCCGCAGCTGGCGGCGCAGATCGCCGGACGCGGGATCGAGGTCGTGCTGCTGTTCGGCGCGCGCACGCCGGAGGAACTCCTCTACGGCGACGAATTCCGCGCCTTCGCGAACGCGCACCCGAACTTCCGCTTCGTGCCGTGTTTCTCGCGCGAACTGCCGGCCGCGGATTCGGCGCAGGCGCATCCGGACGTGCGCAAGGGCTACGTCCAGGACCAGCTGGCCGAATTCGCGCCCGACGCCGCCGGCGACATCGCCTATCTGTGCGGCAATCCGAACATGGTGGACGCCTGTTTCGAGACGTTGAAGAGCCATGGACTGCCGGTGCCGGCGATCCGCCGGGAGAAATACGTCAGCAGCAAATAAACGACAATGCACGAACGACGACGGACAGGGGGCGGGTGCGGCATGGGTGCGAACGGGCGTCGGTTCGTGGCGTTGGGGCGGGCCGTCGGTCTGCTGCTATGGCTGCTGTTCGCCCAGGCGGCGGCCGCCCAGTCCTTCCGCTGGCATGCGCCGATCACGCCCTACGTGCTGCCGGGCTTCAGCCATGGCGTGTTCGGCGACATCAATCAGGATGGTCGTCTCGACCTGATCACCACCAACGTTTCCAACTGGGGACAGGTGGCGGTGAGCCTGCAGCGCGAGGATGGCAATTTCGATTTCCCCATCAGTCACCGCTGCGATTGCGCCCCGGGCCGGATCCGCCTGCTGAAGCGCAGCGACGGTTGGCCGCTGATCTACTTCGAGCATTCGGTCGACCCGTACGCGTTCCCGGATCTCTCGCGCTACGGCGTGGGTTTCCTCGAATTGCGCCAGGACTACACCCTCGCCGTGATCCGCCACGATGCGGGCACGATCGACGAATTCGGCCAGGTCGACGTCAACCAGGACGGCAACGACGATCTGTACGCGACCTATTTCGATTACCGCGACAACCTGCAATTCCGCTACCGGATCTGGTTCGCCGGGATCAGTTCGAACGCGGATCGACTGCTGCCGGCGCCGTCGTCGCGGCTGGAATTCGCGCCCTACGAGAGCGAGCCGTTCTCCTACGAGGGCATCACCGATCTTCGCTACAACTACACCTACATCAAGGCCACCGACGTCGACATCAATGCCGACGGTTACCGCGATCACATGGAAGGCCTGTGCCCGGGCGAGTGCCTGTTCCGCCAGCAGCCGTATCGCCAGCTGGCCGCGACATCCACCACCAGCACCCCGGATCTGTCGAACTACGGCGGCGATTCGACCTTCGGCGATCTCGACGGCGACGGTCTGGCCGACCGCGTACATACCTTTTCCGGATCCTACGGCGAGGACATGCGGTTGTATCTGCAGACGGCGCCGCAGCATTTCGAGCAGTTCGCCAGTTACGGACCGCTGTACGCGCCCAGCAACGTGATCGTGCGCGACGTCGACAACAACGGGCTCGCCGACATGGTGGTGCAATCGGAGTACTACACGCTCAGCGAGACCGGCTGGCTGGACACGATCCTGCAGACCTCGCCGGGACAGTTCGAGGTGGTGGCCAAGCGGATCGGCAACGCGACCATGGGCAGTCGGCTCGACGCCATGGATTACGACGGCGATGGCTGTGCCGATCTGGCGGTGCGCGAACGGATCGGCGGCAGTCTCGGTCTTGGATTCCGCCTGTGGCGCGGCGCCGGTTGCCAGCCGCCGACGGATTTCGCGGTCGGCGTCGATGGCACCCCGGAAGCGCCACGGGTGCACGCGACCCTCGTGCGCGGCAGCGCCGCGACCGAACCGCGGATCCTGCGCGTCACCCTCGCCCCCGCGGTCCGCGATGCGGATGCCGTCGGTTACCACGTGTCCGCGCCGGCGAACTGCGCCGGCGTGGCCGCGGAGGCGCCGCGGCGCATGTACGACTGTGTGCTGCCCGCGATGAGCGTGGTCGGCGACCGGGTCGAATATTCCTTCGCCGTCGGCATCGCGCCGGGATTCGAGGTCGACACCCAAGTCACCGCGTTCCTGCTCGATCATGCCGGCGACAGCGATCCGAACAACAACCGCGCGCAGTTGTTGCGCACGATGGATACGCGCACGACCGCCGGGCAGGCGACCCCGGCCCACCGTTGAGACGACTTCGACCATGCGCTTCCCCGCACCGCTGACCGCCACGCTGTTGCTCGTCGCCCTGCCCGCGCAGGCGCTCGAATTCGGTCCGTCCCACGACCTGCCGATGCAGCAGAACGCCAACATCAACCTGGTGACGGAGTCCGCATCCGTCGGCGACGTCAACGGCGACGGGCGTGCCGACGTGTTCTTCTTCGCCACCGGTTTCGGCAGCAGCGACCGGAGTCTCGATTTCGTGGCCTACCTGTACGAACAGCAGGCCGATGGCACGATGCGCGAAGCGCTGCGGTTCTCGATGGCGCCGGGCGGGGTCGCGCGCTACAGCAATTTCGGCTCCGCGATGGGCGACGTCGACAACGACGGCAAGGCCGAACTGATCCTGATGGAGCCCGATGGCGCGATCGCGATCCTCAAGCGTCCGGCCGACGGACCCTTCGAGCAGGTCGCGCGGCTGCGCGGTTTCGGTCTCGCCGATCAACTCGGCGTGGAGGATCTCGATGGCGATGGGTTCGTCGAGATCTTCGCCTACTCCAGCGCATTGGGATTGGCGATCCATCCGGGGCGTGGAAGTCTGGACTTCGGTGATCCGGTCTCCGTCCAGAACCTGCACGGGACGCACATCGTGCTGGGCGATACCGATGGCGACGGCCGGCGCGATGTCATCAATGCGGTCATGGATTACGATGGCATCGGCATCAATACCGCCTACCCGCCGCGTCCCGGAGGCTACACCGGACGCGGTCCGGATCGTTACGGCTACTTCCGGGCCCCGATCCACCTCGATCGCATCCATGCCGACAACGTCGGGGTCGGGCGGTTGCTCGGGCATCCCGACCCGGCGCTGTTCGTCAACACGGTCGAAAGCGAACAGATCGCCCCGCATGTGGTCGAACTGTGGCAGACGATGTCGGTCTACACCCGCGCCGCGGGCGGCGAGTGGCAGCTGGCCGTGAAGAAGCGCTACGTCGATCTTGGCGCGACCATGCGCGCATCGTTCCGCGTGCGCGATCTCGACGGCGACGGCATCGACGAGGTGATCGTGTTCCACAGCGATCGCGTGGAGATCCTGCGCCAGAAACCGGGCGGCTTCGAGGACGTGTACGTGCCCGTGGACAATCGTCCGGGTTACGCCAACGTGCCGCGCTACAGCGGGACCCATCTCGCCGATTTCAACGGCGACGGCTGTGTCGATCTCGGCTACATGGGGCGCAGCTACACGATCCACTACCGCAGCGATTGCCCGACCGCCACCGCCCGGCCGGCGCGACGCGCGCAATCGGTGCCGGCGACACCGGGGCCGCGGATCAAGCCGCGTCGCGGGAATCGTCTGCGCCGCTGATTCCCGCGTCGGCGTCATGGCCGCCGCGCACCCGGCGGTCACATCGCGCGGTCACCTCACGTGGTCACATCCGGCGGCAGGTCACGTCCTGTAGCCTGAGGACGCGCGGATCGCCCGCCGCGCCCTTGTCCGACCTTGTTCCGTTCCGGAGTTCCGCATGCGTATCCCCCTGCTGTTGTCCCTGCTCGTCCTGGGCCTGAGCGCCTGCGGCGACCGCGCCGACCCGATGGTCGTGCCGCGCACCGATGCCAATGGCGATCTGCGCTACGGCGATCTGACGTTCAAACCCTGCTCGCTTGGCGGCGATCGCGCCGAAGCCGTGGAAGCGCAGTGTGCCACGCTGGACGTGCCCGAGAATCACGACGCACCGAACGGCCGCAGGATCTCGCTGGCGATCGCGATGATCCCGGCGAAGAGCCAGACCGCGGACGATCCGCTGCTGTTCATCGCCGGTGGCCCGGGGCAGTCGATCCTGCAGAGCTATCCGATGATGCATGCGGCGCTGCAGGACGCGCGCCGCAACCGCAACGTGCTGCTGGTCGATGCGCGCGGGACAGGCGGTTCGCACCTGCTGCAGTGCGAGGAATTCCTCGATCTGGAAAACGAAACGAGCGCCGAGGACACCGGGCGCATGCGCGATCTGGTGACGGCCTGCCGCGATCGTCTGGCCAGGAATGCCGATCTGCGTTTCTACGGCACCGGCGACCACATCCGCGATCTCGAACTCGTGCGCAGCCGGATCGGCGTGGGCAAGTTCAACCTCATCGGCGTGTCCTACGGCACCCGGGTCGCGCAGCAGTACGCCAAGCGCTATCCGCAGCACACGCGGACGGTGACCCTGGATTCGGTGGTGCCCAACACGCTGGTGCTCGGGCAGGAACATGCGCGCAATCTCGAAGCGTCGGTCCGCCGCCAGTTTGCGCGCTGCGTCGCCGATCCCGCCTGCAAGCGCCAGATCGGCGATCCCGCGACGCTGCTCGGCCGCGTGCGCACGACGCTCGAGGCGGGCGGTATCGCGCCGGTCCGCTATCGCGATCCGACCAGCGGCGAGTGGCGCGAGGAAACCCCGACCTTCGGCCATCTCGCCATGCTGCTGCGGATGTACGCCTACCGCCCGCAGTCGGCGTCGATGCTGCCGTTGATCCTGCACGACGCCTCGGAAGGCCGCTACGAACCGATGCTGTCGCAGGCGCGCAGCCTCGGCGGCGATCTCTCCGAAGCCATGGCCGTCGGCATGAGCCTCTCGGTGTCGTGCACCGAAGACGGCGAGCTGAAATCCGATCCGCAGGACGAGAAGACCATCCTCGGCAATCGTTTCGCCGAATACATCATCGAACAGTGCCGGGTGTGGCCGAAGGGCGTGCGCGCGGCGGATTTCCGCAAGCCGCTGACCGGCGCGGTGCCGGTGCTCGCGATCAGCGGCGAATTCGATCCGGTCACGCCACCGCGCTACGGCGACGAGGTCGTGAAGTCGCTGCCGCACGGCCGTCATCTGGTGCTGCCGGGCCAGGGCCACAGCGTGCTCACCACCGGCTGCATGCCGAAGCTGTTCGCCCAGTTCATCGAAAAGGCCGACGCGAAGGCGCTCGATGCGGCCTGCCTGCAGCGGCTGAAACCGTCGCCGCCGTTCGCCGGCTATTACGGTTGGGAGCCTTGATCGAAATCGTCTTCGCCTGAACGGTCGACGCCCCGGAAGCGGCGACGTCTCTCCAACCCCTTCGCGCTGCGTTGCGGCGCGGTCCCCCGACCCGGGGACACCGCCGGCCTCTTCGCTCGCGCTCGACGCTGAGCGATGGATCGGTGGCCCGGTCACGAAACATCATCACGAAGCATCCTCCAAGAATTCCGAGGTTCCCATGATCCAGGTCCAGAATCTGCACAAGGCGTTCAAGACCAAGACCGGTCTCGTCCAGGCGGTGCGCGGTGTGGGTTTCGACGCGCGCGACGGCGAGATCACCGGTCTGCTCGGCCCCAACGGCGCCGGCAAGACCACCACGCTGCGCATGCTCTACACGCTGATGTCGCCCGATCAGGGCAGCGTGACCATCGACGGTTTCGACGCGACGAAGCAGGCGACCGAGGTGCGCCGGCGTCTCGGCGTGCTGCCCGATGCCCGCGGCGTCTACAAGCGATTGAGCGCGCGCGAGAACATCGCCTATTTCGGCGAGCTGCACGGCCTCGACGCGGCGACGATCGCGCAACGCACCGCGGTGATGTCGCAGGCGCTGGGCATGGACGACTTCCTCGATCGCCGGACCGAGGGGTTTTCGCAGGGGCAGCGCACCAAGACCGCGATCGCGCGCGCGCTGATCCACGATCCGAAGAACGTGATCCTCGACGAACCGACCAATGGCCTCGACGTGATGACCACCCGCGGCCTGCGCGAATTCCTGCGCGGGCTGCGCGCGGAGGGACGCTGCGTGATCTTCTCCAGCCACATCATGCAGGAGGTGGCCGCGCTGTGCGATCGCATCGTGGTGATCGCGGCCGGCGAAGTGAAAGCGAACGGCACGCCCGACGAACTGCGCGCGCGGACCGGGCACGACAATCTCGAGGACGCCTTCGTCCAGCTGATCGGCTCCGAGGAGGGCCTCCTCGCATGAAGACCTTCGTCACCGTGATGCGCAAGGAACTGCGCGATTTCGCCCGCGACCGCCGCACCTTCCTGATGGCGCTGCTGCTCGGTCCGCTGATCTATCCGCTGCTGATGCTCGGCATGGGCAGCCTGGCCGAGGCGCGGGTCAGCACGCAGCTGGAAAAGCCGCTGGAAATTCCCGTCGTCGGCGCCGACTACGCCCCGAATCTGGTCGCCTTCCTCGCCACCCAGGACATCCGCGCGAAGGCACCGCCGAAGGATCTGGTGGCCGCGATCCGAAGCCAGCGCGAGGACGTGGCGATCGTGATCGCGCCGGATTTCGCCGAGGACTGGCGCGCCGGTGCGCCGGCGAAGGTCGAGATCGTGGCCGACAGCACCCGCCAGAGCGCCGAAGTGCCGGTGGCGCGGGTGCGCACCGCACTGACCGTCTACAGCCGTCAGGTCGGCGCGCTGCGCCTGGTCGCGCGCGGTGTCGACCCGTCGCTGGCGCAGGCGGTGGCGGTGGCGCAGCGTGACGTCGCCACGCCGGAGGCGAAGCAGGGCGTGCTGCTCGCCGTGCTGCTGCCGCTGATCCTGGTGCTGTACGCCTTCATCGGCGGCTCCAATCTGACCATGGACGTGACCGCCGGCGAACGCGAACGCCAGTCGCTGGAACCGCTGCTGGCGACGCCGGCCCCGCGCGCGGCGCTGGTCAGCGGCAAGATGGCCGCCGCCGCGCTGATCGGCATCGTCGCGGTCGCGCTCACCCTGCTGTCGTTCAAGTTCAGCGCCGCGCTGTCGACCAGCCCGATGGCGCGTTCGCTCGACGTGTCCTTCGCCGCGATCGGCAAGATGATGCTGGTACTGCTGCCGCTGGTGCTGATCGGCACCGCGTTGCTCACCTTCATCTCCGCCGGCGCCAAGAGCATGAAGGAAGCGCAGAGCCATCTGGTGTGGATGATGTTCATGCCGATGCTGCCGGCCTACGCGCTGATGGCCTACCCGCTGAAGGACCAGGACCTGTGGCAGTACGCCGTCCCGTTCCTCGCGCAGAACCAGATGCTGGTGAAGGCCTCGCGCGGCGAGAACGCTTCGCCAGAACAGTGGGCGATCTACCTCGTCTGCGCGTTCGCCCTGGCGGGCATCCTGTGGCTGGCCGCGACCTGGCGCTACCGGCAGGAGAAGCTGGCGATCTCGACCTGAGTCAGGTCCGGCGCCGCGGCGTGTTGCCGCGGCGCTGCGGCCGTGCGATCGGATGCGGTTGGGCGGCATAGGCGCGCGCCTCGGCCAGCAGCCATTCGCGAAACGCGCGCAGTCCGGCATGCGGCTGCGAACGCGGTGGAGACACCAGATAATGCGCATAGTCCGTGGCCAGCGTTTCGCGGCCGACCGGACACAGTCGTCCACTCTCGATGAGTGGACGCGCGCGGGTCGCGCGCGCCAGGCCGATGCCGACGCCTTCCACCGCCGCGCGCTGCATCGCGTCGGCATCGTCGAAATTGGCGACGTAGCGCCCGGGCACCGCGCCACCGAAATGCGCGAACCATTGCGCCCAGCGGCCGCCCGGATCGCCGAGCAGCGGCCAGCGGTGGAGATCCCCGGCCGTGGGTGTGCCGAGCCGCGGACGCAACCGCTCCAGCAGCGCCGGACTCGCCACCGGCACCAGGGCTTCGTCGAACAGGTGCTCGACGACCAGCCCCGGCCATTGTCCATTGCCGCTGCGCAGCGCCGCGTCGATCCCCGTCTCGCGCGAAAAATCCACCAGCGCCGCGGTCGATTGCAGATTGAATTCCAACTGCGGATGCGCGGCCAGGAAACCCGACAGCCGCGGGATCAGCCATGACGAGGCCATCGAGGGGATGAGACTGATCGTGAGCACCTCGTCGCGCCGTGCCGCATACGGACGCATCGCCTGTTCGATCGCCTCCAGATGCGGCGCGATCCGCTCGAGCAGTTGGCGGCCGTCGTCGGTCAATGCGATCCCGCGCGAACCGCGCACGAACAAACGCTGGCCCATCCGTTCCTCCAGCGCCTTGATCTGATGGCTCAGCGCGCTGACGGTCAGGTGCTGCGTCTCCGCGGCGCGCGAAAGATTGCCGCTGCGCGCGGCGGCGACGAAGCCCTGCAGGGCATGCAGCGGAAGACGGCCCATCGTGGTCTCCGTGTTGAACCGGATTGAAGGCAGATTGAAAAAACAATCGCTTTTACAGAATGCAGGATGGCCCTAATTTGCATCGCATTCAATCCAGACGCCGCCACCCCGGGCGCTGAAGATCGCCAGCATGGAGAACGCCATGAACATCTATCTCGGCCTGCTGTTCCTGAATGGCCATGTGGTCCATCCCGACGATGTTGTCGAGCCCGCATCGGATCCGGGTTCCGGAATCGCGTTGGCGGCACCGATCCAGCAGACCCCCTTCGTGCAGGCCCGGATCGCCGATCTGGTCTCCGTCTCCGGAGGCTGCGCATGAGCGCGCTTTCGTGGTTGATGATGGCCGTGGTGGGAATCGCGGATTCGTCGCCGCCGCGCGAAGACGGATTTCCGCCTTCGCCCCTGGCGGGCACCTGGATCCTGGTCGCGGCGGAGCGATGGCTGCCGGATGGCCGTACCGTCGACGATTACGGTACGGCGCCGAAAGGACGGTTGATCGTCGATGCCCGTGGTCGCTATTCGTTGCAGATCTACCGTTCCGATCGTCCGCGCTTCGCTTCGGCCGACAAGGCGAAGGGCACGCCCTCGGAATACGAGGGCGCGGTCATGGGCGAGAGCGCGCACTACGGTGCGATCGAGGTGGATGCGTCTGCCCGCATCCTCGTTTTCCATCTCGAAGGGGCATCCTTCCCCAACTGGGAAGGAACGCTCCAGAAGCGGCAGTACACGTTGAAGGACGGCGAATTGCGATATCGCGTTCCGCCGCGCCCGGATGGGTCGGTTCCGATTTCGGTGTGGCGGCGGATCGATTGAGACATCAATGGAATCCCCCACGAAAAAGCCCGGCATCTGCCGGGCTTTTTCGTTCGCGGGAATCGCGCGACGGATCAGAGATGCTTGATGATCTCGTCGGCGAATTCGCTGCACTTCACTTCGGTGGCGCCATCCATCAGGCGGGCGAAGTCGTAGGTCACGTGCTTGCTGGCGATCGCGCCGTCCATCGCCTTGATGATCGCGTCGGCCGCTTCGGTCCAGCCCATGTAGCGCAGCATCATCTCGCCCGACAGGATTACCGAACCCGGGTTGACCTTGTCCAGATCGGCGTACTTCGGCGCGGTGCCGTGGGTGGCCTCGAACACCGCATGGCCGGTGGCGTAGTTGATGTTCGCGCCCGGGGCGATGCCGATGCCGCCGACCTGCGCGGCCAGGGCGTCGGACAGATAGTCGCCGTTGAGGTTGAGCGTGGCGACCACGTCGTATTCCTTCGGGCGCAGCAGGATCTGCTGCAGGAAGGCGTCGGCGATCGCGTCCTTGATCACCAGCCCCGCGCCCGGCTTGCCTTCCGGAATCACGTGCCACGGACCGCCGTCGAGTTCGACCGCGCCGAAGAAATCACGCGCCACCTTGTACCCGAAGTCGCGGAACGCGCCTTCGCTGTACTTCATGATGTTGCCCTTGTGCACCAGGGTGACCGACTTGCGACCGTTCATGATCGCGTAGCCGATCGCGCTGTGGACCAGGCGCTCGGTGCCGAGATAGGACACCGGCTTGATGCCGAGGCCGACCTGCACCGGCAGATCGCGCGCCGGGGCGCCGATGCCTTCGAGCACCTTGTTCCACTCGTCGTTCCTGGCCTTGGTGCCGAAACGGATCTTGTCGAAGCCCTTCGGGAATTCCTTCTGCAGGAAATCCAGCAGCTTCTGGGCGTCGGCCGAACCCGGTTC
>JAYRTK010000011.1:0-23475 GCA_041919595.1 Lysobacteraceae bacterium | reverse complement strand
GGGCCGATGTACCCGGTGACGCAGGCCCTGCTGCTGTCCATCTATCCTCCGCACAAGCGCGGACAAGCGATCGCGCTGCTGGCGATGGTGACGGTGGTCGCGCCGATCGCCGGCCCCATCCTCGGCGGCTGGATCACCGACAACTACAGCTGGGAATGGATCTTCTTCATCAACATTCCCATCGGCATCTTCGCCAGCTTCACCGTCGGCGCCCAGTTGAAGGGCCGACCGGAGCGGTTGGAGAAACCGAAGATGGACTATGTCGGCCTCGCCACCCTGGTGCTGGGCGTGGGCGCACTGCAGATCCTGCTGGATCTGGGCAACGACGAGGACTGGTTCCACTCGTCCACGATCGTGGTGCTGGCGATCGTCTCCGCGATCTCGCTGGCGGTGTTCGTGATCTGGGAGCTCACCGACCGGGATCCCATCGTCAACCTGCGTCTGTTCCGCCACCGCAACTTCAGCGCCGGCACTGCGGCGATGGTGGTGGCCTACGCGGCGTTCTTCAGTGTCGGCATCCTGGTGCCGCTGTGGCTGCAGCGCAACCTTGGCTACACCGCGATCTGGGCCGGCTTCGCCAGCGCGCCGATCGGCATTCTGCCGGTGCTGCTCGCGCCGCTCGTGGGCAAGTACGCCCACCGCTTCGACCTGCGCATCCTCGCCAGTGTCGCATTCGTGGCGATGTCGCTGACCAGTTTCGCGCGCTCGGACTTCAACCTCGACATCGACTTCCGCACGGTCGCGCTGGTGCAGTTGTTCCAGGGATTGGGCGTGGCGCTGTTCTTCATGCCGGTGCTGACCATCCTGCTGTCCGACCTCGAACCCCACGAGATCGCCGCGGGGTCGGGCCTGGCGACGTTCATGCGCACGCTCGGCGGCAGTTTCGCGGCGTCGCTGACCACCTATGTGTGGACCAGCCGCAGTGCGGTGCACCATGCGCATCTTTCGGAGGCGGTGTCGACCACCGACCCGTCGACGATGGCGCAGATCACCGCGATGGGCGGCGGCAGCCTGCAACGCGGCGCGGCGATGCTGGAGCGCATGATCGGCAACCAGGCGGCGCAGATCGGCTTCAACGAGATCTTCCACCTGCTCGGCCTCGCCTTCCTCTTCGTGATCCTGTTCGTGTGGATCGCGAAGCCACCGTTCACGGCGAAGACAGGCCCGGCCGCGGCCGGTGGACACTGAAGCTCAACGCTCGGCCGCCGCCTCCAGCGCGTCGGCCAGTCGTTCCACCGCGATCACGTCCATCTCCTTGTAAGCGCCGGCCTTCGGCGCGTTGGCCCTGGGCACGATCGCACGCCGGAACCCGTGGGTGGCGGCTTCCTTCAGCCGCTCCTCGCCGTTCGGCACCGGGCGGATCTCGCCCGACAGACCGACCTCGCCGAAGGCGATGGTCTTCTCCGGCAGCGGGCGATCGCGCAGCGACGACAGCACCGCCAGCAGCACCGGCAGGTCGGCCGCGGTTTCCTGCACGCGGATGCCGCCGACCACGTTCACGAACACGTCCTGGTCGCCGACGAGGATGCCGCCATGGCGGTGCAGCACCGCCAGCAGCATCGCCAGCCGGTTCTGTTCGAGACCGACGGCGACGCGGCGCGGATTGGACAGCGGCGAGGCATCGACCAGCGCCTGCACTTCGACCAACAGCGGCCGGGTGCCTTCGCGGGTCACCATCACGCAACTGCCCGGCTGCCGCGCGCTGCCGCCGGACAGGAAGATCGCCGACGGGTTGGGCACTTCGCGCAGCCCCTTGTCGCCCATCGCGAAGACGCCGAGTTCGTTGACCGCACCGAAGCGGTTCTTGAACGCGCGCAACACCCGGAACCGGCTGCTGCCGTCGCCCTCGAAATACAGCACCGCATCGACCATGTGTTCGAGCACGCGCGGGCCGGCGATGCCGCCTTCCTTCGTCACGTGACCGACGAGGAAGATCGCGGTGCCGGTCTCCTTGGCGAAACGCACCAGCCGCGCAGCGCTCTCGCGCACCTGACTGACCGAACCGGGCGCGGCGGTGAGGGTCTCGGTCCACAGCGTCTGCACCGAATCGGCGACCAGCAGCTTCGGCCGCATCTGCGCGGCCTGATCGAGGATGCGTTCGACGCCGGTCTCGGCCAGCGCGCTCAGGCCGTCCAGCGGCAGGCCGAGGCGCGCGGCGCGGCCGGCGACCTGGGCCAGCGACTCCTCGCCGGTGACGTAGAGCGCGGGCAACCGGCCGGCCATGCCCGCCAGCGCCTGCAGCAGCAGTGTCGATTTTCCGATGCCCGGGTCGCCGCCGATCAGCACCACCGCGCCTTCGACCAGGCCGCCGCCGAGGACGCGGTCGAATTCGCCGATCCCGGTGGTGGTGCGCACGTCTTCGCGCTGGAGCACGTCCTTGAGCGCGGTGACCTTCGGGGGATCGACCCTGCCGGCCCAGCCGCCACGGCGTGCGGCCGGCGATGTCGCCGCGGCCGCGGATTCGAGCACGATCTGGCTCAGCGAATTCCAGGCGCCGCACTCACCGCACTGCCCCTGCCACTTGCCGTGTTCCGCGCCGCACTCGCCGCAGACGTAGGCGATGCGGGACTTGGCGGCGGACGGCTTGCTCATCGACGGACTCACGCGGATCGGTCGCCTACTGTAACCGCCGCCGGTCGCAGGGGGCGAGACGGGCCGGTCGTTCCCGGCGCAGCGGGCGGTCGATCAGCTGGTCGCAGGCGCGGCCTCGTGCGACGGCTCGCGTCGACGGACCCGGAACAGGACCGCGAGCGACACCCCGGCCAACAGGACGAAGACCGCATCCAGATGCTCCGCGAATCCCGCATGGCCGGGCCAATGCGCGGTCAACCACGGCCACCCCGCGAGCAATGCCAGGCGCAACGCCTCTCCCGGCCACGCCCAGCGCCGTCGTTCCAGCAAACCGCCCAGCGTGAGCAGCCCCAGCACCAGGAACGCGCCGTACTGCGCTTCCTGCAGGAGGGAGAGCACGGGCACGCTCTGCAGGAACTGCGTGCCGAGCCCGAGCATGATCAGGAACTGGGCGAGGCAATACAGGGTCGCCGCCGTCGACAGTGGCGGATCGTAGTCCTGGCGCTCTGCCAGCGAGAATGCAGGTTTGGGGAAGCGCTCGGCGACATCCGCTGGCCGCCAACCGGGCGGCGCGAACCAGATCCGCAGCTTGTCGCGCCAGCGCCGCGCGTGCCAGGCATCCTTCGCCAGCGCCGCATAGACTTCGAGGTTCGCCCACAGCGGATTCCAACTGCGCAGCGGCGCGCGCGTGCCGAACACCGGCGGATCGGCGGGATCCTCTTCGATGAAGGTGCCGAACAGACGATCCCACAGGATCAGCACACCGCCATAGTTGCGATCGAGATAGCGATCGTTCACCGCATGATGCACGCGGTGGTTCGATGGCGAGGCGAACACGCGATCGAACCCGCCGAGCCGACCGACCAGTTCGGTATGGATCCAGTACTGGTAGAGCAGATCGATCGCCGCCACCACCGCGAACACTTCCGGCGGATAGCCCAGGATCGCCATCGGCAGATAGAACAGTCCGCCGAACAGGGCACCGCTGCTGGTCTGACGCAGCGCCGTACCGAGGTTGTAGCGCTCGCTCTGATGATGCACGACATGCGCCGCCCACAGCACGCCGACCTCGTGGCCGCAGCGGTGCAACCAGTAGTAGCAGAAGTCGTAGAGCAGCAGCGCACTGATCCAGACCCAGACACTGTCGACCGGCAACGCGAACAGCGCCAGCCGATCCGCAGCCCAGGCATACAGGCCGATCGTCGCCGCCTTGGTGAACACGCCCACGATCTGCGAGAGCATGCCGAGCCCGATGCTGTTGATGCTGTCGTTGATCCGGTACACCCGCCGCCCGCGCCACCACGACACCGCGAGTTCGATCGCCATCAGCAGGAAATACCCGGGGATCGCCCAGAACATGATGCGCTCGGCCATCGACGAATCCTCGCCGCGACAGGCGGCGCGCGTCGTCGTACGCTAGCGCGCGTCACCGGCACCGGCAAGCGCGGGTCCGCGGCGATGCGACGCAGCGCCCGCTTCGATGCCTTCAACTCCCCGGAGGCAACGGCAGGATGCGATCGATCACCCGCATCGACAGCCAGCGCGGCAACAGCGACTGGATCGCGATCAGCAGGCGCACGTCGGACGACGGCACGATCATGTGGCGGCCGCGGAAACAGCGATCGAGAATGTAGCGCGCCGCCTTGTCGGCGGGCATCGGCTTGGCGCGCCCCATCTTGGCCCGGATCCAGTCCGGCATCGTGCGCAGTTCGCCCTGGTACATCGGCGTGTCGATATCGCCCGGACAGGTGACGTGGACGGCAATCTTCCGCCGCAGCAGTTCGCGCCGCATGCCGTCGGCGAACACGTTCATTCCGGCCTTGGCGGTCGCATACAGGGTATAGCCGGCCGGACCGACGAAAGCGAAGCCCGACGACACGTACAGGATGCGCCCGCCCGCCTCCATCAGCGGCAACGCCAGATGGGTGCAGGCGATCGGGCCGAGCAGGTTCGCGCGCATGTTGTCGCCGACGACCGTCACGGACGGATAGTCCTCGACCAGTTCGATCGAAGCGACACCGGCGTTGAGGATCAGGAAATCGATCCGTTGACACAACGAACGGATCTCGCCGAAGGCGCGCTCGACCGCCATTTCATCGCCAAGATCGCAGGACACGACATGCACGGGCGCATCGCCGCCGGCCGCGATCAGGCTCTGCTTCGCGCGTTCGAGCTTGAGCCGGTCGCGCGCAAGCAGGATCAGCCCCCAGCCCTGCCCGCGCAGGCGCTTCGCCATTTCCAGACCGAGCCCGGAAGAACCTCCGGTGATCAGCGCCACTCCGGACGAGGGTGTGCTCATGTCGTCATCCGTTCCGGTGGTCGTTCACGCGATCGTTGTCGCGATCCGTGCCCTGCCCCGCCGTGTCCGGGGCAGTGGCATTCCGGTCGACCCGGCGCACCGGCGGCACGCGATAGGCCTGCGACAGCATGTCGCGGCCCGGGTTGTAGCAGCGCAGGTTGAGATTGAACGGACCATCATGCGTCGGCAGCCAGTTGTTCGTGCGTTCCGGCCGCGATGGCGCCGGCCCGATCTCGATCACCACCGAACCGTCGGTCTCGGCGATCGGCGGATCGTAGAGCGAACCGACCGTGGTCCTGCCGGAGGGATGCGCGACCAGTCGGCCGTGCTCGTCGTAATAGCTGATCGACCAGAAGGCGTCGACCGGCGGCGTCTCGCCGGGCGGAAACCGGATCTCGTAGCGGTGCGCGCCATGCAGCAGCGCGCCGTCGGCGTCGAGCCGCGCCATCACGTAGATGCTTTCCTCCGGCACGTTGGCCCAGATGCCGTGCTGCGAAACCAGCGCGCGGACGATGTAGTCGCTGCCGTAGTTGCCGATGCCGGTCACCCACATCCAGCCATCGATGAACTGTCCGGTGGCGTAGAGCTTGCGCGCCAGAATGCCCTGCGCATGCGGGATCGCATCGGCAAGACCACGGCGCACCGCCTCGGGCAGCGATGCGGGATCGAAGCCGCGCTGCGGATCGATGCCGATCTCGCGGAACATGCCGAGCAACATGCCTTCGTGATCGCGCGGCGGAACGAAGCGCAGCACCGCGGCCAGGGTGGCGTAGAAGGCCAATGGGTCGGCGGCATCGGGGGCAGGCAGCGGCACGCAGGCGTCGGCGGGATCGAACCCTGCCTCGGCCGCCACCGGCGTCAGGCACAATGCATCCTGCAGACGATGGGCGTCCGCGAGATCGTCGTCGTGCCCGGCCGCGGCGATCCGGCCGACGATGTACAGGAACGGACAATCGCTGCGGATCGTCCAGCCGTCCGGCAGGGCTTCGATTTCGTCGTCACCGTGCGCCAGCAGCACGTCGGGCACGCGATCCCCGCAGGTCCGGGTGCCGATGTTGGCCAGCGTCTCCATGTGCGCATCGAGAATCTGCAGGCCGTACCAGCGTCCGGCGAAATCGCCACCGGACAGCCGCAGCGGTCCGCCGCGCAGATCGATGACCGCGGTCGAATACAGGAAATCGGTGGCGGCGTTGACGAATTCGCTGGCACCGGGGCGCGACAACGCGCGCACATGACGGAAGCGGTTGACCAGGGCGGGATCGGGCGGCGCATCGGCGGACGGGCGCAACTTCTTCAGACGATCGGCCCAGCAGGTCGCGACCGGCAGTCCCCAGACGAAGGCGAGCGTGCCGATCTGCATCGCCCAGTCGTATTGTCCCTTCTCGATTTCCTGCAACAGCTGGCTGTCCAAACGATGTCCTCGAAACGATGGCGATGGTGGGTGGAACCGGACCGCGTCCACGAATGGACGCGTCGTGCGGTCAGTACTCCATCTGGCAGGACCACTTCGCCTCGGGGCTCAGCACGATGTCCGGCGGTGGTGCGTAGTTCATGCGGCGGATGGCGAAGCCCCACTTCTTGCTGATCTCTTCGACCAGGGTTTCGTTGTAGGTGTACTTGTTCTTCTTGTAGCCGCTGATGCTGTCGAGATAGGCGGCGACGTCGGCCTTCATCGTGTCGGTGACTTCCAGCCCCAGCTCCGAGTAGATCCGCATCACTTCGGCCATCGGTTCCTGCTCGAACTTCTCGTACGAGACCTCGCACAGGTTGCCCTTTGGCACCAGTTCGCGATGCTTCCAGTAATGGCTCATCAGCTTTTCGTACAACTCGTAGCACAGCTCGGAGAACTCCTGCTCGGAGAACTCCTGCAGCGCCATCTCCTCGGCCTCCTTGATGAAATCGTGCAGGGCCGAGACGTAGATGTTGTACGGGTTGCGGTAGATGTGGATGAACTTTGCGTTCGGGAAGATTTCGAGCAGGGTCTCGATGCGCGCGGTGTTGTAGGGATTCTTGAGCAGAAGACGCTTGCCGCCGGCCATGAAGGCGGCCTTGCGGATCACGGAGAGATACGCCTTCTTCCAGCGCGACTTCTCCTCCGCGTCGACGTTCATCAGCACGTACTTGTCGAAACTCTCGCGGATCGTGCGCGGGAAATGATTGCAGTGATGCGACGAGGTGGTGATGCAGGAAACGCTGAACTCCTCTTCCTGCGGGAAGTCGATTCCCATCTTCACGTTGTCCATCATCCGCTTCTCCGGCAGCAGCTTGGCGACCGCGTTCTTGGTCGCTTCGCTGCGGCTGAGCAGGATGCTGCAGGTCGGGAACACCGCCTGCAGGGTCGTCAGATAACCCAGTCGCTTGTCCTGGCTGAGGACGTTGTGCAGATGGGTGGTCCCGCTGCGCCAGTGACCGACGATGAAGATCGGATCCTCGGCGAATTTCGTGTTCGCGACCTTCGACCCGTAGAGCACGAACTCGGCGAACCGCAGCGGCGCGGTCAGCAGGGTGCCGGTCAGGGTCAGCAGGAGGGCCGGAACCTTCGCTGCGCTGACGCCACCGTTCTTGATCACGTTGCCGATCAGGTTGCTGGTGGTGCCGCCGATGTAGGGGTGGATCGGAAGATCGCCCTGCTTGTCGGCCTTGGCGTCCTTCATCTTGCTCTGCTCGCTCATGTCGTTTCCTTCGTATTGCGTTTCGCCGTCGCCGGCGTTCCTCGATCCTGGCCGGATCCTTCGTTCAGGCAACCGTCGTTCAGGCGGCCTTGCGCACGGGGCGCCCCATGGCCTGCAGCGCATCGATCGTGCAGCGCACCGTCTCGTCGATTTCTTCCGCGGTGAGTTCCGAGTGCACCGAATAACGCACCAGACCCACACCCGCCGGCGTCGCCGGATACAGGAACACCGAGGTCAGGACACCGGCCTTGCGCAGCCGGTCGTAGAACTCGCAGGTCTGCTGCTCGTCGTCGAAGAACACCGAAACGATCTGGCAGCGGCTGTCGCCGGTATCGATGCCGTGGGAATGGAAGCGGTTGCGCAGGGTTTCGGCGTTGCGCAGGCAGCGCCGCGCGCGCTCCGGGTCGTTCATGATCACGTCGAGCGCCGCCAGATGACCACCGGCCGAAACGCTGGACGTCGCCGAGCTGAAGATGATCGAACGACAGCGTGCACGGACCAGACGCATCATCTCGCGATCGCCGGCGATCAGGCCGCCGTGACCACCGAGGGCCTTGTTCAGACTGACCGTGCGGAAATGCACCCGATCGGCGAGCCCCAGTTCGACCGCAAGCCCGCCGCCGTCGCCGAAGAGGCCGAAGGAATGCGCTTCGTCCAGCACCAGCACGCAGTCGTTCTGCTCGCAGATCTCGACGTAGCGCGCGATGTCGCCGATCGACCCGTCGGTGCTGTACACCGCATCGATGACCACGATGCCCGGACCGCCGTGATTGATGCGCGCGAGCAGGTGCTCGGGATCGTTGTGGTCGACCACGACCTTCTTGCCGAGCGACAGCTTGACACCGTCGTACAGCGAGGCGTGGGCATGGTTGTCGATGTAGATCGGACGCAGCACCGGCGCGATCGCTTCCAGCAGACCGACGTTCGCCGCCCACCCCGAGGTGGTCAGCAGCGCGTCCTCGGCCTGCATGCATTGCGCGATCCTGCTCCGGAAGACTTCGCATTCGCCGGAACCGCCGCCATAGACCGACGACATGAACGACTCGTTGCGGTTGCGGGCGTTGGCTTCGTCGCGGGCAGCCACGACCTCGGGATGATTACCCAGTCGCAGATAGTCGTTCTGGTGCAGCGCGATGTAGCCGGACAGATCGCTCGGCTGGTCGAACGGGAACGGGTTCAGGCGGGCGATGAAATCGCAGGCCGGCTGCATGTGTTCCCGATACCACTGCGGCATCCGCACGGCCGACGTCGTGCCGGCGGGAGTCTTCTTCTCTTCCATATCGCGTTCCGTGATCCGTTCCCGTGAGTGTGCGCGGCCTGTGCGGAGCCTCAGGCCATGCGGATGATGCGTTCGAGCAGCCAGCGCGAGCGTTTGCCGTAGGGCGGGCGCAGGATGTCCAGGCCGTTGAGGCGCGACTGGCGGAAGATCGGCTTCATGTGGCTGAAGGTCTCGAAACCGCGATCGCCGTGATACGCACCGAAACCGCTGTGGCCGACGCCGCCGAACGGCAGCGATTCCTGGGTGTAGTGCAGCAGCGTGTCGTTGACGGTCACGCCGC
This sequence comes from Lysobacteraceae bacterium, assembly GCA_041919595.1. Taxonomy (GTDB): domain Bacteria; phylum Pseudomonadota; class Gammaproteobacteria; order Xanthomonadales; family Xanthomonadaceae; genus Lysobacter_I. The sequence goes on along the minus strand of JAYRTK010000011.1, from coordinate 14,374 downwards.
CGGAAACGGTGTTGGCCATGACCTCGTCCTCGACCGCCCGGTCGTCGCTGAACACGTACAGCGCGAGCGGTCGCGGCCTGCGGTTGATGTAGTCGATGGCATCGCGCAGTCGCGCGTAGCCGATCACGATCAGGATCGGCCCGAAGATCTCCTCGTGCATGATCGCACTGTCCTCGGGCGGCGCGATCACCAGCGTCGGCGCGAGCTTGCGGCCCGCCCCGCCCTCGTCCGCGTCGATTCGAACGATGCGCGCGCCGCGCGCCTCCGCATCCTGCAGATAACCCTGCAGACGCTGGCGATGGCGTTCGTTGACGACGCTGGTGTAATCGTCGTTGCCGGCGATGCCGGGGTACATCGCCCGCGTCGTCGCCGTGAAGGTTTCGACGAACGCTTCCAGCCGATCCACCGGCACCATCACGTAGTCCGGCGCGGTGCAGGTCTGGCCGCAGTTCAGCAGTTTTCCTGTGGCGATCGACTTGACCGCGCGCTGCATGTCGATGCGGTCGTCGATGATCGCCGGGGACTTGCCGCCCAGCTCCAGCGTGAGCGGGGTCAGATGCTTCGCCGCGGCCGCCATCACCAGCTTGCCGACCTGGGTGCTGCCGGTGAACAGCAGATGGTCGAACGGCAGATCGATGAAGACCTCGGCGACCCGTGCATCGCCTTCGATCACCGCGACTTCGTCCTCGGCGAAGACCTCGGCCAGCAGCGTACGCAGCAGCGCCGCGACCGACGGCGTGACCTCGCTGGGCTTGATCATCACCCGGTTGCCGGCGGCGATCGCGGAGATCAGCGGCTTGAGCACCAGACCGAAGGGATAATTCCAGGGCGCCATCACGCCGACCACGCCCAACGGTTGCGGCAACAGCCGGGCCGTCGCGGGCTTGAACGTGATGTCGACCGGCCTGCGCCGCGCCTTCATCCAGCCGCGGAGCTTGCGCTTCGCATAGGTGATCGCCTTGAGCGTGCCCATGATCTCGGTGAGCAGGGTCTCGTCGCGCGAACGATGGCCGAAATCGGCGCTGATGGCGGCATGGATCTGGGGGATCCGTTCCCGGATCAGGGCGTGCAGCGCTTCGAGCTTGCGCCTGCGCTGTTCCAGACTCGGATAGGGCGCGGCGAGATAGGCGGCGCGCTGGCGATCGTAGACCGCGCGTACGCGTCCGGCGACATCGTCGGCACGCTGCGCGGACGGTACGGACGCGATCGGATCGCGATCCGGGGTCGAATTCGGATTCGGCACGGCGTGGATGGGCACGGTGGACATGGCCGGAGCTCCTGTGGAATCAGGTCAGGGTCGTGGTCGGATCGGCGACCGGCGTGAGGCCGAACGCGCCGACCAGCGCGGGATTGTGCGACTCGTGCAGGGTCTTGCGCGCGAACCAGATCCGTCGATAGCGATAAAACGGTGCCGTCGGATACAGGTGGTGCGACAGGTGATAGTTGTGGCCGATGAACAGCGTGTCGAGCAGCCATTCCGCACCGACGCGGTTCAGGGTCGCACGGTACTTGTCGTCTTCGGCCCGGGTGTCGTGCGGATAGTGCGGCAGGTAATCGAAGGTGATCGCCAGCAACATCAGCGCGATGCGCGTCGGAACGAAGTAATAGACCAGGAACTCGATCATCCAGCCCTGCACCGCGAAGATCGTCAGCACCACCGCGGCGAAGACCATCGACAGCCAGAACTCGACCTTTTCCTCGCGCGGACGACTGTCGTAATGACCCGGGAGGAAATAGGTCTTCACGTACGCCGTGTCCATCACCATCCAGCGGATGGGCAACATCCACGCCGGCCCGCTGCCGCAGAAGTAATCGGGATCCCGCACCGGATCGTTGGTGAACCGATGATGGGTCATGTGCAGGAAGCGGTAAGCGCGGAAGAACGGGGTGATCGACACCATCAGCATGCCGATGCGGCCGAAATTGTCGTTGATCAGGCGATTGGTGCTGATCAGGCCATGCGACGCTTCGTGCAGAACCGAATAGGCGGCATACGAACAGCAGATGTTCAGGAGCACCGCCAGCCACACCGGAATGACGTCGAGCAGAGCGAGCGCGGTGGCGGCGACGAACACGACGACGATGCCGATGGTGAGAAGGATCGTCGGCCAGGCGAGGACCGGCCGCTGCATCAGTCGGCGGAACTCATCCTCCGAATCGACGATGATGCCGTTGCCACGGGTCTTCAGCATGATGCGGCCTCCTTGAGCAGGACTTCGACACGCGTGGCGAGCGTATCGATGGTGGAAAAGTCGTAGACGACCGCCGGGTCGAGCTCGGTGCCGACATGACGGGACAACTCGCCGACCATCTCCATGGAGGCGCGGGAGTCGAGGCCGAAATCCTCGAATTGCATGTCGGTCTCGATCCTGTGGCGATCCACCTTCAGATGCGCGGCGAGATAGTCCCGCATCCATTCCACGATGTCGTTCTGTTTCATCTGTCGCATCTTCCGTGGTCGACGATTGGGTTCGTTGCGCGCCGGACCGGCCCGTTCCGGGCACGGTCCGAGGCGGTCAGGACTCAGCCAGTTCGGGTCGCGGCGCCAGCGCCGCGAGCACGGCGAAGGCATCGTCCCGATACAACTGCCGGCACTTGCCGCGCTGGATCTTGCCGCTGGAGGTCATCGGCAGACGGTCGTCGCAGATCACCACGTCGTGCGCGGTGATGCCATGCTGGCGCACGATCGCGGCACGGATGCCCTGCAGCAGGGCGTCGGGGATGCCGCTCTCCGGGGCATTGCCGGCCAGTCCGATCACCACCACCAGCGCTTCACCGTCATCGCCATCGATCGAGAACGCCGCGGCCTTGCACTCTGCCAGCGCCGGATGCACCGACGTGGCGGTCGCCTCGATGTCCTGCGGATAATGATTGCGGCCACTGATGATGATCAGATCCTTGCAGCGGCCGGTGACATAGAGCTCGCCGTCGATCAGCGTGCCCAGATCACCGGTGCGCAGATAGTGACGGCCGGACGCATCGCCCTCGATCGTGGCGCGGAAGATCTGTTCGCTGAGGTCCGGCCGATTGCGATAGCCACGCGCGACGCTGGCGCCGGCCACCCAGATTTCGCCGACCTCGCCTTCCGCGCGCTCGACCCGCGTTTCGGGATGCACGATGCGCACTTCGCAGTCCTGGTAGCGCCGGCCCGACCCCACCAGACGCACGGTCTCACCGGGTACCGCATCCTCACGCCGCTCGGCGCGGTCGCGTTCCAGCGCGCGCTTGTCGACGGTGAGGACGCGCGGCATTTCCGGCTGCAATTTGCCGGTCACGAACAGCGTGGCCTCCGCCATGCCGTAACAGGGGTAGAAGGTCTCGCGTCGGAATCCGCAGGGCGAGAACGCGTCGACGAAACGGTCGAGGGTATCGGCACGGACCGGTTCTGCGCCGTTGAACGCCACTTTCCAGCTGCGCAGATCCAGACCGGCGCGTTGTTCGGGCGGAATCCGGTTGACGCACATGTCGTAACCGAAATTGGGACCACCGCTGGTGGTGGCACGGTAGCGCGAGATCGCTTCCAGCCAGCGCAGCGGATTGGTCACGAAGGCCGCCGGCGGCATCAGCACGCAGCGTACGCCGAGGAAGAAGGGCTGCAGCAGATTGCCGATCAGCCCCATGTCGTGGAACAGCGGCAGCCAGCCGACGAACACGGTCTCAGCGTCGTGCGCCATCGCTTCCATCACCATCCGCTCGTTGCGGACGAGATTGCCGTGGCTCACTTCCACGCCTTTCGGCAGGCCGGTGGAGCCGGAGGTGTACTGGATGAAGGCGATGCTGTCGCGATCGATGCCCGGCTCGACCCAGCGCTCGGCGAGAGTCGGATCGAGGTCTTCGAGGATCACGATCTGCAGGCCTTCCGGCAGGCCTTCGAGTTTCGACAGCGCCGCACCCGAAGCGCGGTCGGTGATGACCACCCGTGCGTTGGCGTCGCGGATCAGCATCGAAAGCCGGGCCGAGGTCTCTTTCTTGCGCGGCGGGTACGCCGGCACCGCCGGAATCCCGGCGTACAGACATCCGAAGAATCCGAGCACGAAACCCGGTCCGGGCTGGGTGACGATCAAAGCGGTGACGTCACCGGCGTCATCGCCGAATTCCGCACGCGCCGCCTGCAGCCGCGCGGCGAATGCGCGCGAAATCAGGTCGAGCTCGCCGAACCGGTAGGTCAGGGTCTCGTCGCGGCCGTTTTCCAGCCAGGTGAGGAACGGCGCATCGCCCCGCTCCGTGGCGTGGCGGCGCGCGACTTCGACGAAGGTGCGGTAGCCATCGATGCCGACGTCCGGATGTTCCGTGCGGCCTTCGGGGCAATGCCTGTTGTCTGCTGACTCGCTCATCTCGATATCCTTGTCCTTGATGCGGCCGGCACTCCCTGGAGCCCGACCTTGGGCCTCTGTCTCCACATGCGACTCGGCGCGTGTCGCGTTCGTTCGCCGTCTGGCGTCGCGACGCGGGCACCGGTTCGGATCCGTTCATGCATCGCGGCCGGTATGTGAATCACCTGCAGCGTTGCGTCGTCAGCCAACGCAGCGGCGGTCCGAAACCGGACGCGGATGGATCGACGGACATCCTATCCGCGGCGGATCGCATGCCCTGAGACCACGCGCCCCGAAACTGCACACGCACACGACACGACCGCAACGGGCCCGGGGCGCGGCCCGCCCGATGCTCCCCTGTCCCGATCGACCATCGTCGCGCGTTCCCCATCCGGCGCGACGCTGGTCACACGATGAAAACCACTCGAAAAGAATCAGACGACGGCGATCGCGAGCTTGATCGCCATCGCAACCAGCACGACCAAGGACACGGCGAACGACTTCGAACGCATGCCGATCTTGTTCGTGGTGATATGCACGAAGGCATGCAGCATGCGCATCGCGACGTAGGTCCAGGCCAGCCCGAGCATGATCGGATCGACCTTGTCGAGTGCGATGGCCACGGCGCAGACGAAATAGAACGGCGGCGTCGACTCGACGAGATTATGGTAACTGCGATCCGCCTGGCGCGCCTTGCGCGGCAGCTTCTCGCCGGTATCGTAGGTCTTGAAATACGTGGCGCTGATCTCGCCAGCGCGCACCGCATGACGGCGACTGCGAAACATCGCCAACAACACGAACATCGTCAGCAGCAGCAGGGCCAGACAGGGCAGGAACAACAATCCCGGTTGCATCGAAGCATCACTCCTTGGCGTCGATTTCCATCGCATGCGAACACGATGACCGCCGCAGCGCGACGACAGGTCGAAGGTCCGAATACTTTCCTGCGCTGAGCGCAGGCCTTTTTCACCATACCGGCCCGAATGGAGCTTGTCCAGCGTTTCCACGCCCCCGGACCATGCCGAAGTTGGCGGCCCGACCCGCGTCCCGCGCCCCCTCGTCCCGGACCCGACACCAACAGAAAAACAAATATGAATCAATGGCTTGATGACCAGGCACGGCGGAGCGCCCCGAGCCCCCGGACGTCACGCGATCTCAGCCGCGCTGCACGGAACGGGCGATGGCCCACTGTGCCAGCCAGTAGCTGGCGAGTACCGTCAGCGCGGGCGCGGGGACGTTCCCGGCGAAACGCTCCCAGGCCAGCAGGCTGTCGCTGAGCACGAACGCCACCGCGCCGATCGCGGCGAAACGCACGCTGCGCGGCGTTTCGCGGACGCACGCGGCGGTCCACGCCCGCGCGAGCGCGAAGGCTGCCATCGACGCCAATACCGCCACGTAGACCAGCACCGGAATCTTCAACTCGGGACCGATCCGCGGCAGCAGTCCGACGAGATTCGCCCCGGCCACCGCCGCGAGCGCGAGAAACGCGACCCCTCTCGCCTTCATCGTCGAGCCCGGAACGAACGCGACGCAGTAGCAGACGTGCGCCAGCAGGAACGACACCAGCCCGGACACGAAGCGATCGCCCGGCAGCATGAGGAACACATCGCCGGCGAGGGACAGCACAAGGCCCGCGAGCACGGCACGCCGGTAGCGCATGTCGATCGTCGGCGTCGCGGAGGCGGCGAGCCACAGGATCGACAGGGTGGCGAGCGGTTTGCCGAGATAGTGGAGCCAGATCGCATCGCCGCCGACCCAGGCGCCCACGATGGCCAACGCCGCGAACGCCAGGATCGGAAGCGTGAACGAGCGCGTGGCCATGGTCGGAACCTGAACGGGACGGGCCCGTACCTTAACCCATCCCGCCACGTAAACCGGTGACCCGCAGCCCGGAAACGGCGATGCCGCTGTCCGCTCCGTGCCCGCTTCCGCCGTTGTGGCTCTCGAGGACATCACGACGACCCGCACGTCCACATGGACATCGCGCGTACTTGCCGGCCGTTGCGCGCGCTGGCGGCCTTCGGTCTGCTGGCCACGTCCTGCGCGCATCCCCCCGAGGACATTCACATGCAGAACATCGGCGATACCCCCGCGGCGGAGACCGCAACCCGTGCACGCGACATCGGCGACCGGATGCTGTCGCTGATCGACAGCATCCGGAGCCGGCGCGATCTCGCGCAGGACCACATCGAACGCGTGACCGGGCTGACGCTGAAGAGCGAGCCGGACACCGTCTACCTCTACGGCACCCGCGGCGAGGTCGCGAACGGCTGGAGTTACCGGCTGGGCGCGATGACCGGAGACGACGACGGCGCCGGCAGTCTGCTGTTCTCGTTCAATCCGCCGGGCGACGAATCCGCCGACAGGGCGCCCGTCTGCGATCCGGACTTCGAGGCCTACCGCGCGGCGCTGGAAACGAAGGGATTCGATGCCCGTCGTGTCCCGGGCGCGCGCGACAGCACCCGCTTCTGGGAATTCCATCGCGACGGCGTGACCGTCCGCATCCAGACCATCGGCGAAAGCGACGCGAGGCCCGATCACGCCTGCGTGTCCACCGTGTCGATCCAGGCGTAGGGAGACGGTCATGGCGGACGAAAAAGACCTCGGGAAGATGCTCGACGACTGGCAGACGCGGATGGCTGCGGACAGGACGCTCGTCGATCAGCTCAACGAAGAACTCAAGGCGTCCTACGACGCGAAGGGCACGGCGGCGAAGGACCGGGTCTTTCTGGGCACGGACGAAATTTCGCGCAAGACTCTCGCGTCCTCGGTGCGCAAGGCCACCGAGGACGCGATCGGCTCCTCACCGGAACTGAAGGCGGATTTCATCAAGGAAATCGGCGACGGCCGGATCACGAAACTGGAAATCGCCCCCAGGGGACAGGGTGCCGCCGGCGCCTACGACCCGCCGAACACGACGATGCTGATCGATCCGGCGACCGCGCTGATGGCCTCGCGCAGGGGCACCGACAAGGCCATGTTGCCGATGCATCGCGAGATGATCGGCGTCATCGGCCACGAACTGGACCACTCCCAGCAGCGCACGAAGGGAATGGCGGAACACAAGACCTTCATCGATGCCGCCGAGAAGATCATCAACGACGGCAAGGACAAACACGACTTCACCAAGGTCATCGGCGACCAGGTCGCCGCGCGCGCCGCATCGGAATCGCGCGCGCAACTGGATTACTACAACAGCATCGTGCTGTCGCTGCCGGCCGGGGATCGTACCGAAGCGAAGATCTTCGCGGCGATCCCCGACGACCGCAGGAAGGATTTCTTCGACATCGACAAGGGCAAACTGCATGCGGGACTGAAGATCGCCCCGCCGGGCAGCGGCCTGTTGCCGCAGACCGCGGACAACATCAAGTCGATGGAAAAGACGTTCTTCGAGCGGCCGCAGTTCGGCCCCGGCAACCGCGAAACCTACCAGCAGCAGGTCGCGGCCGAACTGGTGAAGGCCATCGTATCGGCCGATCCGGCGAAGGAAGTCACCATCAATCTCAAGTCGCTGGGCGTGGATTACAACGCGATCCAGCCGCACCTGAAGGACATCTCGCCGCCGAAGACTTTCTACGACAACAGCGACGGCCACAAGGTCAAACTCGAAACCGACAAACCGCTCGCGGTCGCTCCGGCGAAGGTCGAACCGCCGAAGGCCGATGCGCCGAAGCCCGAGCAGAAATCGCAGACGCCGGACAACGGCAGCAAGCAGAAATTGCCGAATGGCGAACGAGCCGACAATGGCCGCGAGCATCCGCTGTTCTCGCAGGCGCTGGCGCATCTGAAGACCCTGGGGCCGGAGAAGAGTGGCTATGGCAACGCGCAGGAAATGGAGCGCATGGCAGGCGCGCTGGCCGAAGCGGCGCAGCAGCGGCAGTTGCGTTCGATCGACTCGGTGACGCCGACCGTCGACAACAAGGGCCTGATCGCGAGCTGGACCAATCCAGGCAACACGCTGGACAGCGATCGCGTCCTGGTCGACAAGGCCCAGGCGAAAATCCTGCCGCTGGAACAGCGTCTGCAGCGCCTCGACGCGGCGGAGCCGGCACAGCAGCAGACGCCGCAAGTGAGCCAGGCCCAGGCGATGGGGGTTGGACGCTGAACAGGCAGGAATCGCGCCGGGGACGATGCCGGAAAGAGGTGGTGCCGGAAACAGGAGTCGAACCTGCGACCTACGCATTACGAATGCGCCGCTCTACCAACTGAGCTATTCCGGCATGACGTCGTTGAATCCACTCGGTCCGGCGGGCATGACCACGCGAAACCGGAGGGGAATTGTAGGAGCCGCGCGGCGCTCCGGTCAATCGACCAGATGGACCCGAAGTTCCTTGGGCAACGCGAAGATCATGTCCTCGGGCTCCCCGTCCAGCTCGCGGAGCCCGCTGGCCCCGAGTTCGCGCAGGCGGGCGATCACCCCCTGCACCAGCACGTCCGGGGCCGAGGCGCCGGCGGTGACGCCGATGTGGCGGCGGCCCTCGATCCAGCGCGGGTCGATTTCGGCGGCACCGTCGATGAGATAGGCCTCGACGCCTTCGCGTTCGGCCAGCTCCCGCAGGCGATTGGAATTGGAACTGTTCGGCGATCCGACCACCAGCACGAGGTCGCACTCCACCGCCAGCGCGCGCACGGCGTCCTGGCGATTCTGGGTGGCATAGCAGATGTCGTCGTTGCGCGGCCCCTGGAGCTGCGGGTATTTCGCGCGGAGGGCATCGATGATGCCGCGGGTATCGTCCACCGAGAGCGTGGTCTGGGTGGTGTAGGCCAGATTGTCGGGCTGCGCCACGACCAGCCGGTCGACATCGTCGATGTCCTCGACCAGATGGATGGCGCCCTTGCCCGCTTCGGCCAGCCATTGGCCCATCGTGCCCTCCACCTCCGGATGCCCGGCGTGCCCGATCAGTACGACGTCGCGTCCGGCGCGGCAGTGACGCGCCACTTCCAGATGCACCTTCGTCACCAGCGGGCAGGTGGCGTCGAACACTTTCAGACCGCGACGGCCGGCCTCGCCGCGCACCGACTGCGAGACGCCGTGGGCGCTGAAGATCACGGTGGCGCCATCCGGCACCTCGTCGAGTTCCTCCACGAAGATCGCGCCGCGCTGACGCAGATCCTCGACCACGAACCGGTTGTGGACGACCTCGTGACGGACGTAGATCGGTGCGCCGAGCAATTCGATCGCGCGCTTGACGATCTCGATGGCACGGTCGACACCCGCACAGAAACCGCGGGGATTGGCGAGAATGATGTCCATGGCGCGATTTTCCACAGTGTGCTTATGCGCCGTCGGTCGACGACTTGCCGGTGCCGTCGCGGGCACCACGGTTGCCGAACACACCGAACACGACCAGGGCGATGGCGCCACCGACGATGGCCGAATCGGCAAGATTGAACGACGGGTAGTAGTAGACGTCCTTCCAGTGCCACTGGATGAAATCGACCACATGGCCATGCTGGAAGCGGTCGATCAGATTCCCCAGCGCCCCGCCGATCACCAGCGCGAACGGCAGGGCCTCGCGCCACTGCCCGCGGGGCATGCGCGAGAGCCAATGGACCAGAACGCCGCTGATGCCCACCGCGAACACCGCGAACAGGTATTTCTGCCAGCCACCGGCGTCCGCGAGCAGACTGAACGCGGCCCCGGTGTTGTAGCTGCGGTACCAGTTCCAGTAGCCGTCGATCACGGTCACCGCCTGGTATTCGGGCAGGCTGGCGAGCACCCAGGCCTTGCTCCACTGGTCGAGGCCGATGACGACGACCGAGAGCAGCAGCCAGATCAGGGCGTTGGGTCCGGGGCGCGTCGTCATCAGAACCACATCCTCGTCTCGCCCGGGCCTTCGACATTGCTCACGCAACGACCGCAGATCTCGGGGTGGTCGGCATGCGCGCCGACGTCGTCGCGATGGTGCCAGCAACGGATGCATTTGGGCTTGGCGCTGCGACGCGCAGTAACCCGTACTTCGCTGCCCTTCTCGCGCGCAACCACCGTCACGTCGCCGCTGATGAACAGGAAACGCAGTTCATCAGCCATCGGCGCCAGCAACTTGGCATCGTAAGCGCCGCATTCGATCACGATCTCGGCTTCCAGCGCCGCGCCAATCTCGCCACTGGCACGCATTGGTTCCAGCACTTTGGCGACCTGCTCGCGAAGGGCAAGCACACGTTCAAAGTCCGAAAGAAGCAAGCCTTCGTCGCGTGGCAGGGGGATAAGCCCCTGATACCAAGTTGCGAGCAGCACATGCCCAGCACGCGAACCAGCGGGGGTATTCGTCGGCAGATGCTGCCACATCTCGTCGGCGGTGAACGTCAGGATCGGCGCGATCCAGCGCGCGAAGGCTTCCGCAATGCGATACATCGCGCTCTGCGCGCTGCGCCGACCGCGTGCATCCTCGCGCATCGTGTACAGGCGATCCTTGGTCACATCGAGGTACAGCGCACCGAGGTCGACGCTGCAGAAGTTCACCAGTGCCTGCACCACTTCCGGGAAGTCGTAGTTGCGGTAAGCGTTCTCGATACGACTTTGCAGAGTACCGGCGCAGCGCACCGCCCAGCGATCCAGCTCGAGCATCTCCTCCAGCGGCAGCAGGTGTTGCATCGGGTCGAAGCCGTGCAGGTTGCCGAGCAGGAAGCGCGCGGTGTTGCGGATACGGCGGTAGACATCGCCGCTGCGCTTGAGGATGGTGTCGGAGACCGACATCTCGTTGCGGTAGTCGGCCGAGGCGATCCACAGGCGCAGCACGTCGGCGCCCATCTGGTCGATGACCTTCTGCGGCTCGACGATGTTGCCCAGCGACTTCGACATCTTCCGGCCGCTTTCGTCGACCGTGAAGCCATGCGTCAGCACCTGCCGGTACGGCGCCTTGCCGTCCATCGCCACGCCGGTCAGCAGCGAGCTCTGGAACCAGCCGCGATGCTGGTCGGAGCCTTCGAGGTACATGTCGGCCGGCTTGCGCAGGCCGTCCTGCGGACGCTGGCCGAGCACGCAGTCGTGGGTGACGCCGGAGTCGAACCAGACATCGAGGATGTCGGTGACCTTGTCGTAATCCTTCGCCTCTTCGCCGAGCAGTTCGGCGGCATCGAGCGCGTACCACGCGTCGGCGCCCGCCTGCTCCACGCGCTCGGCGACCTGGCGCATCAGCGCTGGCGAGTTCGGATGCGGCAGCCCGGTCTCGCGATGGATGAACAGCGCGATCGGCACGCCCCAGGTGCGCTGGCGCGAGATCGTCCAGTCCGGACGGCCATCGACCATGCCGGCGATGCGCGCCTGGCCCCAGTCGGGGAACCACTCGACCTGCTTGATCGCATCCAGCGCGTCGGCGCGCAGGTTGGCCTGGCTCATCGAGATGAACCACTGCGGCGTGGCGCGGAACGCCACAGGCGTCTTGTGCCGCCAGCAGTGCGGATAGCTGTGATCCAGCTCGAAGAAAGCGAGCAGCGCGCCGATGCCGCGCAGGGCTTCGACGATCACGGCGTTCGCTTTCCAGATGTGCAGGCCGGCCAGCACGGTCTCGCCCAGCGGGGGCGTCGACGGCAGGTACACGCCGCGACCGTCGACCGGATTCATCTGCGCCGCGGTGTATTTCGCGACCAGGCCGTACTTCAGGCCGACGGCATAGTCTTCCTGACCGTGGCCGGGCGCGGTGTGCACCGCGCCGGTGCCGTCCTCGGCGCTGACGTGATCGCCGAGGATCAGGGGGATGTCGCGCTCGGCGTAGAAGGGATGCGCGAGGAGCGATCCTTCGAGCGCAGCACCCAGTGCACGACCCAGCAGCGCGTATCCCGGCAAACCCTGCACATCGATCAAGTCGACGATGCCATAGCGACGCAGGCATTTCGTCCAGAGCGGTTCAGCGATCACCAGCAAGCGACGCTTGCCGTCGCGCTCCGGGCCTTCGACCAGCGCGTATTCCAGATCCGGGCCGATGCTCACCGCCAGCGAGGCCGGCAGCGTCCACGGCGTGGTGGTCCAGATCGGCACCGCGACCTCGACATCGCCATCGAGGATCACACCGAACTTCGCCGCCAGCGCCTGCGGGTCGCGCGCGGCGTAGGCCACGTCGACCGCGGGCGAGACCTTGTTCTCGTACTCGATCTCGGCCTCGGCCAGCGAAGAACCGCAGTCGAAGCACCAGTGCACCGGTTTCGCGCCGCGCGCGAGATGGCCACGCTCGACGATCTTCGCCAGCGAGCGCAGCATGTCCGCCTCGTAGCGGAAATCCATCGTCCGGTAGGGGTTGTCCCAGTCGCCAAGCACGCCGAGCCGCTTGAAATCCTTGCGTTGCAGGTCGATCTGCTCGCCGGCGTATTCGCGGCAGCGCTTGCGGAACTCGGCGGCGTCGATCTTGTCGCCGACCTTGCCGAACTTCTTCTCCACCTGCAGTTCGATCGGCAGGCCATGGCAGTCCCAGCCCGGCACATAGGGCGCGTCGAAGCCGGCCATCAGCTTCGACTTGACGATGATGTCCTTCAGGATCTTGTTGACCGCGTGCCCGATGTGGATCTGGCCGTTGGCGTAGGGCGGACCGTCGTGCAGCACGAACAGCGGGCGACCCTTCGCATGAGCGCGGACCTGCGCGTAGAGATCGCGCGCCTGCCAGCGTTTCAACGTTTCCGGCTCGCGCTTCGGCAGATCGCCGCGCATCGGAAAATCCGTCGCCGGCAGATGGATGGTGGCTTTGTAGCGTTGACTGTCTTGTTCGCTCACGCGCTGACTCGTTCTGTCGTTGGTTTCGTGTCCGCGGCGAGCAGGCGTCGGGCCTGTTCGGCATCGCGGTTCATCTGCGCGACCAGGGTCGGCAGATCGGGGAATTTCTCTTCGTCGCGCAGGCGGGCGACGAATTCGACTTCGATGTGCCTGCCGTACAGGTCGCCGTCGAAGTCGAACAGATGCGCTTCGAGCAACGGCTCCTTCCCGCCCACCGTCGGCCGGGTGCCGAAACTCGACACCGACGGCAAGGGCTGCGCGGCGACCCCATGCACGCGGGTGGCGTAGATCCCGCGCAGCGCCGGCGTCTTGTCGCCGAAACGCAGATTGGCGGTGGGATAGCCGAGGGTCCGGCCCAGTTGCTTGCCGCGCACCACCCGGCCCGCGATCGCGTAGGGCGCACCGAGCAGGCGGGTTGCGGCGGCGAAATCGCCCGCCTGCAGCGCAGTGCGGATGCGGGTGCTGGAGACCGGCATGCCGTCGCACTCGATCGGCGCGATGGTGTCGGCGACGAACCCGTGCGCGGCCCCTGTCCGCTGCAGGACATCGAGATTGCCCGCGCGTGCATGGCCGAAGCGGAAATCCGGACCGACCCACACCTCGCGCGCCCGCAGACGGGCGACCAGCAGGCGCTGAACGAACGCTTCCGGCGACAGCGCGGCGAGCGCGGCATTGAAACGCAGCAGACCGACGAGATCGACGCCGAGGGCGCGGAATCCGGTCAGCTTCATGCGCGGCAGCTGCAGTCGCGGCGGCGCCGCGGCACCGGCGAAGAACTCGCGCGGCAGGGGTTCGAAACTCAGCGCCACCGCAGGCACGCCCAGCGCACGGGCGCGCGCGACCGCGCGGGACACCAGCGCACGATGACCCAGATGCAGGCCGTCGAAGGCGCCGATGCACACCACGCTGCCATCCGGGCACAGCGGCCCGCCGTCGAGGTCGCGGAAGAGTCGTGTCATTCGGGTCCGAACCGGTCCGGCATCGGGGCCGGGCCGGCAAAGTTCAATCAATTCCGCAGTATAGCGAGCCGCGACCGGTTTCGTCGGTGCCGACCGGGAACTCAGTGGCGCAGGTGCCGCGGCCTCAGACCCATCGCGATCAGCACCACGCCGTAGGTCGCGGCGCCGGCCGCCACCACCGCCAGCAGCAGCCCCGCACGCCGCCAAGGGTCGGACATCGCGGTCCAGTCGCCGATCCGCGCATCGAGCGCCAGCACCACCGCGCTCATCGCGAGACAGCCGACGGCGATCCGGAGCAGATGCCGGCCCCAGCCCGGCCTCGGCGTGTGCAGCCCGTCGCGACGCAGATAGCGCCAGAGCAGCCAGGCGTTGAAGATGCCGGCAAGACCGGTGGCCAG